>JBAVYO010000379.1:0-44186 GCA_049698855.1 Terriglobales bacterium | reverse complement strand
CCCCACAAGTAGCAACGCGGCAATCGCTGGTCTGACGACGGCCTGTGACTCCAATCACCGCGCCCCACCCCTCCCGAGCGAAATAATCAAAATATCGCGGGAGGCCTCATGATCGAAGTCCTAGTCGAGCATCTCGGAGCCGTTCAATTTGAAATCAAAGCTCGCCAGCACCTCATCGCATCCGATCAGCCGACGGAAAATGGAGGCTTCGACGAAGGCATGACCCCGCCCGAACTGCTGCTCGCCTCATTAGGTTCCTGCGCCGCCTTCTACGCCGCCGCTTATCTGCGCAAACACAAACTCGCCGAAGAAGGAACAAAGGTCCGTGTTACCGCCGGCAAGCGCAAGGATCCTCCGCGCCTCGATGACTTCCGCATCTCCATTGATGTTCCACCCGACATCGATCCGAAGCATATCGAGGGCGTAGAGCGCGCCGTCCACCAATGCGTCATCCACAACACGCTCCTCCATCCGCCCAGCATCTCGATCGAAATTCACAGCCCGGCGCTGATCGTTTAGAGAATCTCCGATTAGTTTGGAAATCGTCTGTGCATACCCGCGTATCCTCTGGTTTATGCTTTACGGATTGCATGGCCAATATCGGAAACCGTATCCTCGTTCTCGCCATCGTCAGCACGCCGCTTTGCATCGCGGCGTTTGTTCTCGGCCCGTCGGCGCTCGACCTCATCTTCAATCGTCGTCCCGCCCGAGCGTTACATCATTCCCGCAGGCTTCACCGGATGGGCCCGCATCGACTTTCGCCGCGTCTCAACGCCGCCTCTGCCCATTGAGAACGGCCATCGTGTAGTGCGCCTCGATTCCCACGGCACTCTTGCAACCTCCGATAGCCCACGCTCCGGCCACGCAAAAGACGAGTTTTTCTCGATCATCCCATCCGGCCTCAAGCCCTTGCCCTACCTGGGAGTCTGCAAGGGCGGCATGATCTGGGGCCTCGAAACGCTAGTCGACGTCAACACCGACACGCCCTTCACCCGCTTCTACGTGGGCACCGAAGAGCAGTATCGGCACGAAGTCGACCCCGCCGGAAAGAACTTTCCGTCTTGCTAGATAGATGTGCGATGGGATTGAGCCGGGACCGCGACGGGATTACCACGATGAATTATTAGCGCTGTCTTCCTGAGCGAATCGGGGCAAGCGAAACGCAGCCCCGCGCAGTCGAAGGACCCTACTTCCTCAAATAAATCACCGCCGGCCCCGCGACACCCTCCTAATCCGGGCCGCGCTGATGACAAACCGCACGCCGCCCCGCGATAATAAAGTCAGTCGCAAACAGCGAACGACGAATAGCGACCGACGGACGGCGCAACGCACTCCAGAATTCCGAGGTCTCATGCTTCTATCCGGCATCTTTCCCCCGATCACGACGCCCTTCTATCCCACCGGCGAGGTCTATTACAAGAAGCTGGAGTCGAACGTCGAGCGCTATTCCCGCACGCCCGTCGCCGGCATTGTCATTCAGGGTTCTACCGGAGAAGCGATCCTCCTCTCCGATCAGGAGCGCCGCGACGTGCTCAAGTGCGCCATCGCCGCCGCCGCGCCGCACAAAGTCATGATCGCCGGCACTGGCATCGAGTCCGCCATCGAAACCCTGCGCCTCACCGAATATGCCGCCACTCTAGGCTACGACGCCGCTATGGTTCGCACGCCGCACTATTACAAGAAGCAGATGCTCCCCGCCAACCTGCTCGCGTTCTACCGCACCATCGCCGATCAATCCGCGCTGCCCATCGTCATCTACAATTTTCCTCAGGCCACGGGCTACGACATCCCCGCCGAAGTTGTAATCGAACTTGCCAATCATCCCAACATCGTGGCTATCAAGGAATCCAGCGGCAATCTCGACAAAGTCAAAGCCATGGTTGAAGGCACGCGCCACATCAAGCGCGCCGCGACCGTGACGGAAACCTTCGCCGCCGTAACGCCCCGCATGATCAAAGCTTCCGAAGCCGACGCGAGGCAGAAGCAAGAAAAAGAGAGCAGGGAACTGGTGCCAATCGCTGTGCTGGCAGGCGCGGCGACATCGTCCCACGTCGGGACCGACCGTGTTGGGACGGATCATGTGGGGACGGGCGCCCTCGCCCGTCCAGCGGAGCGAAGCTCCGCACCGCCATCTTCGTCCGGCGTCTCCGTCGTCGGCAATCTCAAAACTCGCCAAAAAGAAGTCGGCTTCCAAGTTCTGGTCGGTGCCGCTCATCAACTCGAACCCTCCCTGGCTCTCGGAGCCGTCGGCGCCATTCTCGCCTTCGCCTGTCCCGCGCCCACCGCCTGCTACGAAATCTATGCGGCCCTCAAAGAAGGAGACACCGCGCTTGCCCGCGAGAAACAGGATCGCGTCAAACAGCCTGCCCAGCGCGTAGTTGGCGACCTCGGCGTTCCCGGCGTGAAATACGCGATGGACCTCAACGGCTATTACGGCGGCCCCGCGCGTCTCCCATTCCTTCCGCTCACTGGCGACCAAAAAGCCGAGATCGAGAAGTTGATGGCCACAATTCGGAGTTAGCGTTGGCTGATCATTGCCGGGTGCAAGCAGATATGTTACAAATCACAGCGAGATGAAAAATCTGTGCGGGTACGTCTTGCTTGTCTGTTGTCTAGCTGCGGCATCGTACGGCAAAGATGAACCTGTAACTATCGAGTGGCCTCAAGATAAACCGGCCATAAAGTTCACTTTCGGTAAGTTTCAGCGGGTCGGCAGCCTGGCTGGTCAGAACACATACGTATGCGATGTTGTCGTCGAAAATCTCACCGACAAAACAGTGCCTCGGGCTTCCTTTACCGTTTATGGCAACGACAAGAATAACGTGCGGATCGGTGAAGGATTCCTCGTCGTTTCCGATCTGAACCCGCAACAGCAGGCAAAGGTCCGGTTGCAGTTCAACTCCGTGGGTGTGCCAGCCAGGCTGATGATTTCGGCCAAGAAAGACACGCTAGCATCGCCGGACGCTAAAACGATTCCGCTGCGCGTGCTCTCGGTTCCGCCGGGCGCGAAACTGAAAGTCGATGGGCAGGAAGCAGGCGTAACCCCTGTAATGGTCAGGCTCGCAGTTGGCAGCCATACCCTCGATTTGACAAAAGAAGGCTATATGCCGGGAAACACGCCCCTGGAGGTTACGCCCGACGAACTACCCGGCGGCAGCATCACGATCGAGCTAGGAGGCCTGTCGCGGGACACCGTCGAATTACGCGACGGCACAGTCATTTTGGGAGATGTTCTCTCCATGTCAATGACATTGGTTGTCGTTAGCATCGATGGCAGGGAGCAGAACGTGGACCGCAATCAGGTCAAGAAAGTGATGTTAGTCGAGCGCCAGGTCACGCAGCAGCCGGTCGTGATTCAAGCCCCCCTGCAATCGTCCCCGACGAAGCATTGATTCAATCAACGATCGCTGCTCTCCAGCAGCTCTAGGCTTGGGGGCACCCCTTTCGAACAGCCCACTAACGGTGAATGCGAGAAGTCTGATTTTCTGATAAATTAACTCGAACACTCCAGTGTTATTCCATAGGTTCACAATGTCTGAGAATTCCAATAGCGCAGAAAAGCCCAGCACTACCCTGCCGGGAACCGTACAGAAGATCATCCCTCCCATCATTCCCAACGAACCGGAAAAAGCCCAGATCGCGGTCGAGGGCGCCGACCACCTGTATCGCGAGCTTCGCGTCGAGAACGCACTCATTGACGAGGACGGCAAAAAGGTTAAGCTCAAGCCTGGCGCCGAAGTCGAAGTAACCATCGAAGCCGATCCCAGTCAAATCGTTAAAAAGTCGTCTCAACACTAACCCGCCGCCGGGCGTTCGTTGCCCGTGGCGAAGGAGACCATGGCGAAGGTGGATGCTCGTCTGATCACACCCTCTTGTGATCAATATCACATCGCGCTATTATTAGAACGAACGTTCGAACTATGTCCGCCTCCTCCGCTATCCGAACATCGCGAGTCCCGCGCAGTCGCCGCGCCGCCGCGCCCGGTCTAACGGAGACCCGTTTCGACCGTCGTCTAAGCGATCTCCTTTCGCAGGCAACAAACGTGATCTGCGAAAAAGGATATGAAGGCGCTTCCATGCGCGACCTCTCTCGCGCGACTGGCATGTCGCTCGCCGGCCTCTACCATTACTTCGGCTCCAAAGAGCGGCTGCTCTACCTGATCCAAAAACACGCATTCACCATCATCATCGAACAATTGAAGGCGCGCCTCCAAGAGGTCGCCGATCCAGCCCAGCGCATCCGGATCTTCATCCAGAATCATCTCGAATATTTCGTGACCAACCAGAGCGGACTGAAAGTCCTTGCTCATGAAGACGAAGCGCTGAAGAACGGCTTCAACGCCGAACTCGCCGCGATCAAGCGCCAGTACTATCGCATCTGCGTCGGCCTCATGGACGATCTGAAACGCGAGCGCCGCATCGAATTCAATTCCCGCACCGCCGTCATGAGCCTGTTCGGCATGATCAACTGGATCTACACCTGGTACAACCCGCGCGTCGATGGAACAGCGGAAGATCTTGCGCAGCAGATGAGCGACATCATTCTTTCGGGGATTGGACACAACAACAACCCCTTGGCATCCGGAGCCGTCCGCAGGCGAAGCCGAGGACGAGCGAGGGATCTGCCGTTTGCGCCAGTAGCGAAATCAACCTTGAAGGGACGCGTTACGAAGCGCGCCGTAGGCGCCAAAGTTTAATTTCAAGCCGGCTTAGCCGGCCACACAAGAGGAGCAATCAATGGCAACCACCATGCAACCGGCCCCCGCCGAAACCACCAAACAACTGATCAACTATCGCACCGACCGCGGTGTCGCCGTGATCGAAATGAACGATCCGCCCGCCAATACCTACACCTACGAGATGAACCGTCAGCTTGACGAGGCCATCCTCAAAGCCCGCATGGATAACGACGTGCACGTGATCCTTCTCACCGGAGTAGGAGATAAATTCTTCTCCGCCGGCGCGAACATCAAGATGCTCGCCAGCGTCGATCCAACCTTCAAGTATTACTTCTGTCTGCATGCCAACGAAACTCTGCTCCGCCTCGAACACACGCCGAAGCTGGTGATCGCCGCCATCAATGGCCATTGCGTTGGCGGAGGACTTGAGATCGCGATGGCTGCCGACATCCGCATCGCACGCAAAGATGCTGGCAAAATCGGCCTGCCGGAAGTCAACCTTGGCGTCCTGCCCGGAACCGGCGGCACTCAGCGGCTGTCGCGCATGGTAGGCAAGAGCAAAGCCATCGAACTGATGGTCACAGGCAACACCTTCTCGTTCGAAGAAGCAAAAGATCTGGGCATCATCAACGACATCTTCGAACGCGACGGCTTTATGGAAAACATCATGGAGTACGCTTGCCAGTTCACACCGCCGAATAAGGCCTCGAAGGCTGTAGGCCGCATCAAGCGCGCCGTTCAGACGGGCTGGGAAATTCCGATGGAATCCGCATTAGCCGTGGAGCGCGAGAATCAGCAGATCCTCTTCCAGAGCGAAGACGCAAAGGAAGGCCTGGCCGCATACGTAGAGAAACGCCCAGCCGAATTCAAGGCCAAATAGTGTGGCGCGGACACTCTTGTCCGCGTGTAGGGCGGGCGCTCTCGCCCGCCAATTTGTGACGTTCGGCAAGGAATTGAAAAAGACTCCTCGGCGTCCTCTGCGTCTCGGCGGTGAGAAGATTTGGCGGTGAAAGGATTTTGATCTATGCCAGGTAAGGTCGCAAAAATCGGAAGCTTCAGTGAGTGGGAAGGGTTGTTCAACGAGTGGCGAAAGGAAGTCGGCGTCAACAAGGATGACGTCGAAGCCTTCCACTTCGATACCCTCTATGGCGCCATCGAAACCGACGACATACAGTTCGGGTCCTACAAGGGCCGCAAGAAGTGGGAGAACCTGCGCCAGGTGCCGACGCAGCAGATGCGCGACGCGCTCATGAACATGATCGTCTATCAGGGCGACACGGAATTTGCGAGCGTCGAGCAGCAGCGCAACCTGTTCGAGACCGCGCCCACCGATTGGGACCGCCGCGCGCTGACTCGCGTGATGATCGAAGAGATGCGGCACGGCTGGCAGATGTGCGCGTTGCTCATCGACTTTTTCGGCTACTCGGGTAAGGTCGAAGCGCAGAAGATGCTCGAGCGGCGAGCATTCGAAAACGCGCGCCTGTTGGGCACTTTCAACGTCGATGTCGATAACTGGCTCGACTTTTTTACCTACACCGACTTCGTTGACCGCGACGGCAAGTTCCAGCTTCAAATGCTGAAGTACTCATCGTTCGCGCCGCTCGGCCGCTCAACCTCCTACATGCTGCGTGAGGAGGCATTCCACATGGGCACGGGCAACGACGGCCTCCGCCGCGTGGTCGAGGCGGGAGTGATCCCGCGGTGGCTCATGCAGAAGTATCTCAACAAGTGGATCTCGAGTTCCTACGATTTGTTCGGCACCGATCACTCGTCGTCCGCGCACTGGGCCTACGTGTGGGGCATCAAGGGACGCTACGACGAACCGCAGAACGACAAGGTCGCCGACCTCGACGATCTCAACGACTACAACCGTCATCTCTACCGGCAGGAGGTTGCGGGGCTTGTCGAGAGGCTCAACAGCTTTCTCAAGCCCGGCGAGAAGAACTTCTACACGCCCGACATCAGGTTCAACCGCAACATTGGGCGATGGGCAGGCAAGCGCTTCCACTGCGAGACAGGCGACCCGCTCGACGAGCGGGCGTATGTACAACATTGCGAGGAGTGTCTGCCGTCGGCGAAGGACAAGGCGCTGCTACTCGACATCATCCGCAATGAGAAGAAGTGGATCAAGGAAAAGGAAGGCGCGCGGGACCCGTTCGCGACCATCGGCGAACCGCGTAAGTCCGCCATCAACCTGTAGATTCGCGGATATGGGCATGACTTATATCGAAATCGAGGACAGACCGCCGGTGGGGAGGATTCGGCTGGCGAATCCTCCGCGGAATGTCATCGAAATGTCGATGATGCGTGAGATCCCTCAGGCGGTGACTGACTTCGATGCTCGCCCGGACATCACGGCGATTATCTTTGAAGGTCAGTCGGGGAATTTTTCCGCTGGTGTCGACATCAAGGCTCACGTGCCGGAGCAGGTGCGGGAGATGCTCACAAGCTTTCATGCGGCGATTCGTGCCGTTATCGGGAGCCGCAAAGTGACAATCGCCCGCGTCGAAGGAGCTTGCCTCGGCGGAGGCGCAGAACTGGCGACGGTCTGCGACATGGTCTATACAGCGCGCGACGCTCGCTGGGCGTTTCCCGAGATCAAGCTGGCATGCTTTCCGCCAGTAGCTGCCGTCGTTCTACCTGCGTTGGTTGGACAGAAGCGTGCGAGCGAGTTGATTTTGACCGGGCGGCAGATTTCGGGCGACGAGGCGGTTGCGATTGGGCTGGCGAATCAATCGGCGCGCGTGGAAGAGTTGGAACGATTGGTTCAGCGCACGATAGACGAGCTTAGTCAGCACAGTCCGGCGGCGCTAACCTATGCCAAAAAGTCGATGTACGCATGGGACGCGATTCACTTCGATAAGGGACTGGCCAGGGCGGAGAAGATTTATCTGGAAGAACTTGTCTCGACGGCGGATGCGCGGGAGGGTATTATGGCTTTCCTCGAAAAGCGTGCCGCGAAGTGGACGGGGAAGTAAAAGTTTTGGCTGCAAGCTTTAAGCCGCCGGCTACGAGCAAGCTTTGAGTGCTGGCATGGCCAGCCTCGGCGACTGCAGATTCCTGATAAGTTGTATGCTTCAAGACTGAATTACACGAGGTGGGTTGTAGCAACTCCAGCTCACAATTCGCGGACCGAGCGTCCCATTAATTCAGGTCACCTGATGTGCCGCACGTCGTTGTGGGGCGTGGCCGGATTTCTGGGCTGCGCATACTTCGCATGGATATCCTACGGGCATATCACGAGCAACGAGTTTGACTGGCCGCACGATCTTTGGCTGGGCATCACCTACCTGGTGTGGATTGTGCTGCTGGGTACGCTGGCGCTCGATACCCGTTGTCTTCGCGAGCGACTGTTTTTTGGATTGCTGCTGACGAATTTTTTCATCGGTCTGGGGTTAACGTTTTGGAGCGGGGTTACCGAGCCGGACGTGCGAACGGCGCGGATTGCGACATGTGCATTGTGGGCGCTGGCAGCGGCGGTGAGTTTGACGACGGTGGGACGGGCGGGAAAGAGTCAGAAGTAGCGGGCTACGGCGGAGTGACGATGGAGTTTGAGATTTCGGCGGGACAAGTAAAAGCTCTGCAGAAGACTGGCGAAGCCTTTACTCTGCTGGATGTGCGCGAGCCGTGGGAGTTTGAGACGGCGCGGATCGAAGGGGCGAAGAATATTCCGATGGGCGACGTGCCGGTGCGAGCGCATCAGGAGCTTGATCCGGATGAGCATATTGTTGTCGTCTGTCATCATGGCGTGCGGTCTCTGACGGTGACGAATTGGCTTCGGCAGCAGGGATTCGAGAAAGTGCAGTCGATGCGCGGCGGGATTGATGGATGGGCGCGGACTGTGGATCCGAAGGTGCCATTGTATTAGCTTTCGGCTGTCAGCTCTCAGCTGTCAGTTTGGGGCTTGGTGTTCGAACTGACCTACTCGGCCCCACAGGGTCTCCCGATGCAACGCATCCGCATTTCAGGCTTTTTCTAGATATCCTGATAAATTGTTTTCTTAGAACTGACGGCTGAGAGCTGACAGCTGAAAGCCGGAGCTACCGACGCATAACTGAGGACTGATTTGATTACCGATTGCCACATTCATATTGAGCCTTATCAGTTTTTCCGTCCGGAAGCGCTGGCGCTGATGAAGGCGAAGCGGCCTAACTTTGCGGAAATTGAATCTTACAGCCGTTCGCCTAAGGCGTTTCTCAAATATCTGGACCGATGTGGCGTGGAGCGAGCGGCCCTCATTAATTATGTTGCACCCGAAGTAATAGGGTTCGGGCCGGAGGTG
This sequence comes from Terriglobales bacterium, assembly GCA_049698855.1. Classification (GTDB taxonomy): domain Bacteria; phylum Acidobacteriota; class Terriglobia; order Terriglobales; family Acidobacteriaceae; genus Acidiflorens. The sequence continues at coordinate 35,225 of JBAVYO010000379.1, read as the reverse complement.
AATCAGTTTGTCTCGGACTATGTGAAAGAGGATCCGCAGCGGCTGATTGCGTGCGGGTCGGTGCATCCCCGGCACAGCCAGAACATATTAGCGGACGTTGAGCACATTCTGCGGCTTGGAATTCGTATGATCAAGATTCATCCGCCGCATCAGTTGCTTTATCCCAACGATTATTTACGAGGAGTGAAAGAACTGGAGATTATTTATCGGGCAGCCGAGGCGAACGGGATTCCTGTGATGTTCCATACAGGAACGTCTGTGTTTCCGGGGGCGCGGAATAAGTATGGCGACCCGATTTATGTGGACGACGTGGCCGTGGATTTTCCGAAGCTGAAGATATTGCTTGCGCATGGCGGGCGCCCGCTTTGGATGGATACGGCGTTTTTCCTGATACGGCGGCATGCAAATGTTTATCTAGACATCAGTGGAATTCCTCCAAAGAAGCTGCTGGAGTATTTTCCGCGGCTGGAGGAGATCGCCGCGAAGACGCTGTTTGGGACGGATTGGCCGGGACCGGGTGTGCCGGATATGAAGCAGAATGTGGATGATTTCCGCACGCTGCCGATTTCGGAAAAGATGCGGGAGCGGATTTTTTCAGGAACGGCAGCGACGATTTGGCCGGAATGAGAGAAGTTACAAATCCAGAGGACAAGGTCGCGCTAAGTGCTTAGACGTGATCCGCGTACTCACTGAAAACTCTGAACATCTTCCGAGCATCCTCTGAACTACCATCTCTGAATCGACGCAGGCAGCAGGCGTGCGATGGAATATTCGCCCGGACCCGTCAGGAGAAACGCGAGCGCTATGAGTAACTGCGTGAGCGCGAATTCCATGCCTCCCTTGCTCACATCGAAGCCGCGCGGAAGGTGAACCATGAAAATCGCTCCCAGCATGACGATTGCGATTGATGCGGCCCCTATGCGAAACAGGATGCCGGTGAGAATCGCGAGTCCTCCGCCGAACTGCGCCAGGCCAACGAGATAGCCGACGATGACCGGCGCATGAATAAACGCGGCGAAATTGACGGGGCCGGGTCCTCCGAAAGCTCCGAAGAGGATTGCGCTGCCGTGATAAAGGAAAACGAGGCTCGATGCGATGCGGATCAGAAGGAGCGCGGTATTCAGGTGCGTCGGATGTGGTTGAGTAGTGGAAAGTGCCATTTCTGTTCCCTCGAGTCCTTTCGAAGATTGAAATCTTGACACATGGACAATGCATACCTGTGCGTACGTACATTGCCGCATGATCAGCTTTCATCAGATGCTAGGTACTGCTTTGGCGATGCATTTTCATGCGTAAAACGATTTCACTGCAACGGTATGCGCATGGCCACGCGAGGTTAGGAAGGCGTATAAAATGATGATGGCTGTTGCAATTCGGGGATAGGCAGCAGTTCGTTAATCCAAAAAACACCATGTTAATCCATGGTGAAAACGTCAGGCCGAAAACGAGGCATTATGTCGAGCGTTACAAATCTGCATGCGCCGAAGGGGCTGGAAGGGGTGGTCGCGACCACCTCGAGCATTTGCTACATCGATGGGGATGCGGGAGTGCTTGCCTATCGCGGGTACGACATCCACGATCTGGCCGACCATTCGACGTTCGAGGAAGTCTGCTATCTGCTCTGGTTCGGGCGCCTGCCCAATGCCGAAGAGTTGAAGCAGTTGAAGTGGCGGATGGCAGAAGAGCGCAAGCTGGATGCCTCGATTTATTACCGGCTGCAGTTGATCCCAAAACACGTGCCGCCGATGGATATGCTGCGGACGATTGTGTCGACACTGTCGTACTACGATCCGGAGTATGACAAGAACGATCACGACGCGAATGTGAACAAGGCGATCCGGCTGACGTCGCAGATTTCGATGCTGGTGGCGTATTACGACCGGATACGCAAAGGCAAGCCGACGGTGCAACCGGATAGGTCGCTTTCGCACGCGGCGAATTTTCTGCTGATGCTGAACGGGGAAGCGCCATCGGCGACTGCCGAACGCGCTTTCGACATTGCGCTGATTTTGCATGCGGATCATGAGCTGAACGCTTCGACGTTTGCGGCGCGTGTGACGGCGGCAACGCTTTCCGACATGCATTCGGCGGTCACGTCGGCCATCGGCACGCTGAAGGGGCCGCTGCACGGCGGAGCGAATGAGGCGGTGTTCAAGATCCTGATTGAAATCGATGAGGCCGGAGCCGACCCGGTGGAATACGTGAAGGGGCTAATCGCGCAGAAAAAGAAGATTCCGGGCTTCGGGCATCGCGTGTATCACACGGAGGATCCGCGGGCGACGCATCTGCGAAAGATGTCGCACGATCTCGGGCAGTCGAGTGGCAATCCAAAGTGGTTCGATTACTCGAACAAGATCGAGGAATTTGTAAAAGGTGATAAGAAGCTGAATGCCAATGTGGATTTCTACTCGGCCTCGACATATCACACGCTGGGGATCGATGTGGATTTGTTCACGCCGATTTTCGCGGTGTCGCGCGTGAGCGGCTGGACGGCGCACGTGATTGAGCAGCTTGACGATAACCGGCTGATCCGGCCGCGCGCGGATTATATGGGGCCGGCTTATCCGCAGAAGTACGTGGCGTTAGACCGGCGCTAGAACGACGTAGTGGCGGGGCGCGGTGCAATTCCAGCGCGGCAGTAATCCCATTAGTCGGTGACCTCCCGTCATTTGCGTCACCGCGATATCCCGCAATATTGTGCAAGCTAGGGCTCCTTCGGATCGTGGGGACGACGGGGGTTGGATCTCCTGCGTTTCTCTCTCGACGAGGCGCACATCTTATTAAGGTGAAGCTCATGAAGTGGATTTCAGGGTTGCTAATGGTGATGAGCATGGTTCTGGTGGCGGGGTTTTGTGTCGCCCAATCGGAATACCATGTGGTTCCGGTTGTGAATGGGGGGACGATACGTGGGTCCGTGAAATGGCAAGGACCGGTGCCGCATCTGGCGACGTGGGATATCAATAAAGATCCGCAGGTGTGCGATCCCCAGGGCCAGAAACACCGCAGCCTGGAGCGGTTGCTTGTTTCCGAAAATGGCGGGGTAGCGAATACCGTCGTGTATCTGCGCAACATTACCGCGGGCAAAGCCATGGACCTGCCGCTGGAGCGGCGTTACCTGAATCAAAAAAGCTGCCGTTATGAGCCGCATATTTTGCTGGTGCCGCAGGAGGCGATTCTGACGGTGCGGAGCAGCGATCCGTTATTGCATACGGTGCATATGTCGGGGAGCGCGGATTACAACCTTCCGTTTACCAGCGCTGGGCAGGAGATCAGCCGACCGATGACGCGCGAAGGAGTTGTGGACCTGCGCTGTAATGCGGGGCACGTCTGGATGAATGGGGAAGTGATGGTGGCGACGAATCCCTATTACGCGGTGACCGACGCCGAAGGCAATTTTGAGTTGACCAATGTGCCAGCCGGACAATATGAAATCGTGGCGTGGCACGAGGGATGGCGGGTGGTCGGCGAAAGCCCAATGTACGACGTGATGACACAGACACGCGTGAAACGGCCAACATTTTCGGATTCCGTGACCTGGAGCAAGTCGGTGAAAGTGTCCCCAGGAGCGACAGAGGACGTACACTTCACACTGGGCGAAAAGACGCCGGAACTGGCGCAGGGCCACTAACGACTTCTACAGGCTCCGACAAAAGAACGCCGCGCTGAAGCGAACCTGCTTCACTCGCGGCGTTCGGCTTTTCAGGGCGCCCCCGGTAGAATAGATAGCAAGTCATGCGCCGGGTCTATTTCGACAATAACGCGACGACTCCTGTATTGCCGGAGGTTTTCGAGGCGATGCGGCCGTACTTTGGCGAGCATTTCGGGAATGCCTCGTCGCTCCATCGTCATGGACAGGAGACGCGGGCGGCGGTGGAACGTGCGCGGGAATCGGTGGCTGGGTTGCTGGGATGCCGCGCGAGCGAGATTGTATTTACCAGCGGCGGGACTGAAGCGGACAACCTCGCCATATTTGGTGTGGCGCGGGCTGGGGATCACATCATCACGTCGCGCATCGAACATCATGCCGTGCTGAATGCTTGCCGGCATCTGGACGAGCGCGGGTGCGAAGTCACGTACGTACCGGTGGACGGGCGCGGGGTGGTCGATCTAGGAGATGTCAAGCGGGCGCTGCGGCCGAATACGAAGCTGATCTCGATCATGATGGCGAATAACGAAACCGGCGTGATACAGCCGGTGGCTGAGATTGGCGGGATTGCGGCCGAAGTCGACGCCTATTTTCATACCGACGCGGTGCAGGCGGCGGGGAAAATTCCAGTGCGTGTGGATGAGATTGGATGCGATCTGCTGACGATTTCCGGGCACAAGCTGCACGGGCCGCAGGGAGTGGGCGCGCTGTATGTACGAAAGGGAACTACGCTGGAAGCGATGCAGTATGGCGGACGCCACGAACGATCGCGGCGAGCGGGGACGGAAAATGTTCCTGGAATTGTTGGGTTAGGTTGCGCCGCGGAGATCGCGCGGGCCGGGTTGGAACGCGGGGAGGATAAGAGCATAGCCGAGCTGCGGGATCGGCTGGAGCGGGAATTGTTTAAGATTGAGTCGACGAGCGGAAACGGCATCGCAGATCGCGTGCCGAATACTACCAACATTCGCTTCGATGGCATCGACGGGGAAGCGCTGCTGATCGCTCTCGATTTAAAGGGGCTGGCGGTTTCAACCGGCGCGGCTTGTTCATCGGGAGCGATTGAGCCATCCCATGTTTTACTAGCGATGGGGCTAACGCCGGAGCAGGCGCGGGCCAGCATCCGGTTTAGTCTGGGAAAGCAGAACACGGCGGAGGATGTAGACTTCGCGGTGGGGCTGGTGCGGGAGTCGGCAGCGCGGCTGCGTGAGCTGTCGCCGGTGTGGAAGGAAGCTGCGAGCTTCGAGCCGCGAGCTGCGAACTAGGAAGGCGGACGTGAGACGGCTAATCAGTTTGCTGATTGTTGTAGCTATATTGTCTTTTGCGAGGACGGCTGTCGCTCAGGATGGCAAGCCAGAATTCTCTCTAAACATCCACGGGCCGGAGAGCGCGAAGGCGGGCACATACCTCGCTGTAGACATCCTGGTCACCAATGTTTCCGACCACGTCATTGCGTTTGATGACCGAGGCTCTCGTGGCGCAGCAAATTTTGATATCGATGTGTTCGATGCCGAGGGCAACCTTGCTCCGAGGACGGATTATGGAAAGTGGCGGAGGGGAGAGAAGTTACCACCGAAGGCACCAGGAGAGCCAGATACCATGTTCGACGCTACCTTCTCCGTAATATCGAGGAACCTCAAACCGGGCGAGACGTTGAAGGACAGCGCGGCGATCACTGAGCTTTATGAGATGAAACCGGGGAAATATACGGTATCAATCTGGCGACCCGACTTTCAGACAAAGGGGCAACAAGCGAGGATCTCCAAGGGAGGAGACTCAGATCTTTTCAAACCAGTCCCCCCCAATGCTGCCGTGATTGTGAACCCGCCTGCCCAAAAACCAAAGGCGATTGCGAAATCGAACACGATCACAATCGTGATCGTGGAGTGAGGAGAGCTTTACAGAATGCCCCACGAAACCATCGCCGTCGCCATGTCGGGAGGGGTCGATTCCTCAACCGTCGCGGCCATGCTGCGCGCCGAGGGGCACGAGATCATCGGCCTCACCATGCAGCTCTGGAATCAACGGCGGCTGGCTGGGCATGAGGGGATGCCCGAGTCTGTGACTGGCCGCTGCTGTTCGCTCGACGATGTTTACGATGCGCGGCGCGTGGCGGAGACGATTGGGATTCCGTATTACGTGGTGAATCACGAGGAGCGGTTTGAGCGCGACGTGGTGCGGCCCTTTGTCGAGGAATATCTGGCGGGGCGGACGCCGATTCCTTGCAGCCTTTGCAATAATCACTTGAAGTTCGATCAGCTTCTGATTGTGGCGCGGCAGATTGGCGCAGAGAAAATTGCCACCGGCCATTACGCCCAGGTCGTATTGGATGATGCCAGCGGACGATGGCTGCTGAAGCGCCCGGTTGACCGGTCAAAGGATCAAACATATTTCCTGTTTGGCCTGACGCAGGAGCAACTAAGCCGCACGCTGTTTCCGCTGGGCGGAATGAACAAGCCGGAAGTGCGGGTACTGGCTCGTAAGTACAATCTTGTAATTGCCGAGAAGCCGGATTCACAGGAAATTTGCTTCGTTCCCGGCGGCGACTACAAGCGGTTCCTCGACGCCTATCTCGCCGAGCAGGGAGATTCAAGGCGAGTTGAAGTCGGCGGCGAGATGGTGACTGCCGAAGGTGAAGTGATCGGCGAGCACGCTGGCGTACACAACTTTACGGTTGGACAGCGCAAGGGGTTGGGCGTGGCAACGGGATCTCCGCTCTATGTGATTCAGATCAAGAATGACACGCGGCAGGTGGTGGTGGGGCGCGACGAGGATTTGTATTCGCGCACGCTGCACGCGCGGCGCGTGAACCTGATTTCGACCGATGCGATTCGCGAGCCGATGCGCGTGACGGTGAAGATTCGGCACAAGCATCAGCCAGCGGCGGCGGTGATTGAGTCCTGCGGCGCGGACGAGGTAATGGTGACGTTCGATGAGGCGCAGCGGGCGATCACGCCCGGCCAGGCAGCCGTCTTTTATGATGGCGACGTAGTGGTCGGCGGCGGCTGGATCGCGGACGCCGCAGTGCATCCTTAAGAGATCCCCAAGGTTTTCTGGGCGCCTGCGGGTTGCGGAGGCCAGATCTTACCGTACATGTCCAGCCATTCCCCTATCGGCGTGTCTTTCTTGCTTTCAGAGCCCATGCGCAGCACGTTTCCGTCGAGATCCTCGACTTGCATCTCGCAGGCCCACGTGTAGTTTGTGGGAGGATGGCGGATCTTCGCTCCCGTGCGGCGGTACTCTTCCTGCAACGCGTCGACATCCTCGATTCCAATCCAAACCCACGAGCCCGTATTGCCCTGATCCCCTTCGCTCAGGAAAATGTGGCATCGGCCGCGCGATACCGACGCGAAAAATGCAGCCCCATCATTCGGAAATCTGAAATCGATTTTGAACCCTAGAACTTCAACGTAGTACTTGATGCTCTCGGCCATATTCTTGACGCGAAGGATGGGCGAGACTCCTTCAAAGGCTACGGCTGCGGATGTGGTTGGTGTTGCTGGGTTTACTGCGGACATTGCGGTCGTCTCCGGGAATGGGATAGAGGCTGAGATTTTACCCCATGTGCCGGCTGGGTGAGGATGTGTTACCAATGTCAGCTTTTGGGCCATACGATGGCACATTGGTGGGCTGGATTTGCCGATGTGAGCAGCGGTAGGGTTAGCTAACGACGGGACCTGTAGGCGCTCCCCAGGTGCGGTTCCGGCGTGGGGAGAAATGTATGAAACTCTGGCATCTGTGCTATGCGGCGTTAGGAATCGCGGTGGCGCGCTGGGTATTTAAGCGTCAATCTACGCCGGTAGCCGATCCCATTCAGCGATTGCGGAGTTCCGGTCTTCTGTAGCTTTGCGTTTGACTTGGAAGGGCCTGGGCGCGCTCCCGTTGCGCGCACTTCGATCTGTGCGTGTCCAGCCCTTCTTGTTTTTCGTCCAATCGCGGTACTTTGCGTTACTCCGGTAACTTCCTTCCTGTTACGGCTTGCATAAAATCCAAGTAGCGGTTCGCGCGGCTTTTTACGCGGAGTGTGCGCACTCGTGCGCGCGTTCTCAAGCATTGCGCCATTCGCAGCGAAAATCATGGTCGTCAGAAACTCAATTCTATTTGCCGCCTTGATATGCATAGTTTGCCCTGTCGTGGCCGACGCTCAGGACGAGGGGACTTCCCTGGGAGACTTCGCTCGCAATTTGCGTAAGAACAAGGCACAGCAACAGGCCCAACAGGCTCCTGAGCCGGCGCGTACGCTGCCGGCCAGTACTGTGATCGACAACGATAATCTGTCGCAGGTAATGGAGGAGGCGAAGAAGGCGCGGCCGGTGGTGCAGAACAAGACTGTGCTTTCGGTTGATTCAACCGGCAATACGCTCAAGGTGATGTCTCCCGACGCCACCTGCAGTCTGTCGTTCAACGCGCGCGCCAGTGCGCTGCTGGTCAAGCCGGCGTTGATCGAGGATTTGCCGCTTGATCAGCTAATTAAATTGGACGGTCCCGGCTTTATTCAGGACGATAACCTCCGGCTCGACGTGTTCAACGGGACTGATTGGGAGCTGCGTGAAGTCACGGTGGGATTAACTCTCGAACGCAAACCTGGCGACAACGCCGAAGTGGCAACGCGCGCCCGCGTGCTGCCAGCCAAACAAGGGGCCGCGCACGCCACGGAGCGCCGCTCCGACGTGACCTTGCTTTACCACCTGAAGACTGACACCAAGGCGTTCGCGACAGCGGCGATCCGCGAAAATATAGGGATCACACCACAGGCCGACGAAAACTGGCGCTGGTCGATTGTGGAGGCGAAGGGAATCCGTCCGGCGGGAGCGCGATTGGCGCCGGAATCGTTGTCGCAGCCGTTATATGGAAATGTGGGACAGGGCGCGGACGCGAAGGCTGCGGCTCCCCAGCGCTGAGAGATTCGGGAACGGACATCCCTCTCCGGGGGCTGAGCGCGGGTCGAAATGACAATCTCGGATTCATTTGTTGATTTTGGGCGGCGCAGCGCTTTCAGCGCTGCTCTGAGGCCTTTTGTCTACTTTCGTACACTCTAAAAGTAGACATTAGGGGCTCGCCGCGGCACCCAAAATCAACGCGAATCGAGTTTTCAGCAGCTCCTGAAGCCCCGCGTTCAAGGCCGCCAAGTCCTATGACGTTAACAACTTCAGGCTCGGGGGACGACCCTAGTTCCACAGTCGATCGACGGTCGATAACAACTCGCTGGCTGCTTCCATTTTGGGGATGGCGGCATCGACCAGCTTCAGAGTCTCCTCGGGGATCTCGCTGCCGGAGAACATGATGACCAGCGTCTCCGGCTGGACACGCCTTATTTCCAGCGCGAGTTGGTGCCCATTCATTTCCGGCATCTGGTAGTCAAGGAGAACCGCGTCAAAGCTGGTCATCTGGGCAAGTTTCAGTCCCTGTTGCGGGGATGACGCGGTTATGACGATGTATCCGGACCTTTCAAACAGCGCTTTTTCATATTCCAAAATTGCACGGCTATCGTCGATACACAGCAGCATTCGGTGAGGTCCTTGGTAGGCTCGGGCCATTGATGACCTCCAGCGAAATTGGGGCGGCCCCTTTTATGTGGGGAGGGGTGCACTTCGGGCGGGGCCGCCCCCTTTCGTCGTGCTGTAAGGCCCAAAGTTTCTCTTCGGAGAACACCCCATGTACGATGCGGCAACGATGCCACAGCGCCTTGGGCCTGTCTGTTCAGAATTGCACACTTTTGCTGAAAAAAATCTCAGCCCCCGATAGCCGCGCAATGGTGGGATGAGAAAGATCGCGATGATAAAAAATCGGCGGCCGGTGATTTGAAATCACTGGCCGCCGATTTTCAAAAACGGGGGAGGGTTAGATTCTAGATATTAGGCGTGATAAACCTGCTCGAAGCGGCGCGCTTCAAACCACAGAGCGAGTTCCACGCGGTTCCACAGGCCGAGCTTGTCGTAGATCAAGCGAAGATAATTCTTGACCACATGCTCGGTGGTACCAAGCGAATCGGCGATTTCGCGGTTCTTGCAGCCCTCGGCTACGCGTTGAATGATGAAGTGTTCTCGTTCGCTGGGGCCTCGGACAATTCCTGCTGTCTCTCCTGCCATAATTGTCTCCTATAAAGTAGTGTCGCGAGTTTCACCCGCTTGATGCCGCCCTTGATTCCAAAACGAACGAAAAGGCGGTTGAAATGAGCCTTGACAGTGCGCTCCGCGATGTTCAGGTCACGCGCAATCTCGGAGTTGTCACACCCCTGCAACAGGAGATCGACGATCTTCTGTTCGCGCGGTGCCATGGGGCTGGGTATCTCTTGCATCACCTTTACCTCATAAAAGCTGCGCCAGACGCCGAAAGTGGCATCATCGGGGCTCTGACGCAACTTGAACTCTGGCCTCTTGCCCAAACGAGTGTGCATGCACGCGGCCAATTGAAGGGCTTGAGGTTAACAAGATGTGAAAAAGCATATGCAAAGGCCATTCTCGATTGAAAACTATAGGATTACGGAGGAAAAGGACGGGAATTTTCCGCACTTCTGGAGTCTTTCTAAGGGAGTTTTACTCAGGGAATAGGGTAAACACCTTAGTACAAACTTCCAATATACAGGGTTTACACAGCTAAAATTACACGTTTGTACCGAGTAGATCTTGCCCGGGAATCGGCTCCCGGAGCGCCCTTTCGTCTCCTATAATGGGAAAAGTGGACTTTCGCCTCATCAGCAGCTACAAGCCCCAGGGAGATCAAGGCAAGGCCATAGAAGCCTTGACCCGAGGGGTGTTTGACCGCGAGCAGCACCAGGTGCTGCTAGGAGTGACCGGCTCGGGCAAGACCTTCACCATGGCCAAGGTGATTGAGGCAGCGAACCGTCCGGCGCTGGTTATGGCGCACAACAAGACCCTGGCCGCCCAGCTTTATCACGAGTTCAAGAACTTCTTCCCACAGAATGCTGTGGAATATTTCGTCTCCTACTACGACTACTATCAGCCCGAAGCCTACGTGCCGGCGGCGGATCTCTACATCGAAAAAGAGTCGACCATCAACGACGAACTGGACAAGTTGAGGCTCTCGGCGACGCGGTCGTTGTTTGAGCGGCGGGATTGCCTGATTGTCGCGTCGGTGAGCTGCATCTACGGGCTAGGTTCGCCGGAGGCTTACTACGGGATGCTGCTGTTCCTGGAAAAGGGACAAAAGATCAAGCGCGGCGACATCACAAAGAAGCTGGTTGAGATTCTCTACGAGCGCAGTGAAGGCGAATTCAAGCGCGGAACATTTCGCGTGCGCGGTGACGTGATTGAAGTCTATCCCACCTATGACGACATGGCGTATCGCATCGAAATGTTCGGAGACGAGATTGAGTCGCTGTCGCAGATCGATCCGCTGTTTGGGACGGTGAAGCAGCGCTACATGCGGCTGCCGATTTATCCGAAGACGCACTATGTGATGAAAGAGGAGACGAAGGCGTCGGCAGTGGTGTCGATCAAAAAAGAGCTGGCGTGGTGGGAAGTTGAGTTGGAGAAGCAGGGGCGGACAGTTGAGGCGCAACGAATTCATCAGCGCGTGATGTACGACCTTGAGATGATCAAGGCGATGGGCTATTGCCACGGGATTGAGAATTATTCGCGGCATTTTACCGGCAGGATGCCGGGTGAGCCTCCGCCAACGCTGCTGGATTATTTCTCGCGCGACTTTCTGATGTTTATCGACGAATCGCACCAGACGGTGCCGCAGCTGCATGGCATGTATCATGGCGACCGTTCGCGCAAACAGACTCTGGTGGAATATGGATTCCGCCTGCCGTCGGCGTTGGATAATCGGCCACTTACATTTGAGGAGTTCGAGCATCGGACGAATCAGCTTGTGTATGTTTCGGCGACGCCGGGCCCTTATGAACTTACTAAGTCGGCGGGCGTGGTGGTGGAGCAGATTATCCGGCCTACGGGATTGATTGATCCGCCAGTGGAGATTCGGCCGGTGAAGGGGCAGATCGACGATCTGCTGCACATGATTCGCGACCGCGTCTCGCGCAATGAACGCGTGCTGGTGACAACGCTGACCAAGCGCATGTCCGAGGATCTGGCGGAGTACTACAGCGAAGTCGGAGTGAAGTGCCGCTATATGCACTCGGAGATCGAGACGCTGGAACGCGTGAAGATTCTGCGCGATCTGCGCAAGGGCGAGTTCGATGTATTGATTGGCATCAATCTCTTGCGGGAAGGGCTGGACCTACCGGAAGTGTCGCTGGTGGCGATTCTCGACGCGGATAAAGAAGGCTTCCTGCGGTCGGCGGGCTCGCTGATTCAGACGATTGGCCGTTGTGCGCGGCATCTAAATGGTCAGGCCATTCTGTATGCCGACCGCATGACAGATTCGATGAAGAAAGCGCTCGACGAAACCAACCGGCGGCGCGAGATTCAGCGGGCTTACAACGAAGCGAATGGAATCACTCCGGAGTCGATTGTGCGTCCGCTCGATATGACGCTGGCCGCGATTGTCGCCGCCGACTATACCGACTTGACGAGCGTGGAAGCGGATGGGATTCCGGAGTTTAAATCGCAGGAGGAGCTTAACGGCTACATTGCGAAGTTAGAAAGCGACATGCGCGAAGCGGCCAAGCGCTTCGAGTTTGAGAAAGCGGCGAAGCTACGAGACACGATCAAGGAGTTGCGGACGAAGGAGTTCTTGTTCGCGTGATCCAACAACCGCTACGCGTGCCAATTGAACGCACATAATTCACAACCTACGGGAGAGAGCCGAATGACTCAATATCCTGCTCGGGTAACAGAAAGGCCTCGCCACTACCGACCCATTACCTTCTTTCATGTCGCAGTTCTATTCATCCTCACTTCTGTCTTAGGCGCGGCGTCTGCGGCCGCGCAGACGCTCACGGTCGTCGACGCCGCGGGCCATTCCTCTAACATCTCGGCTGCTCAGATTGCGAGCATATCTCACGTCTCCGTAAGCGCCGAAGATCATGGTGTGGCATCGAAGTTTGACGGTGTCCCGCTATCGGCCGTGCTGCAACTGGCAAACGTTCAGCTCGGAGACTCACTGCATGGAACGCGGCTTTCGGAAGTGCTGTTGATCAGTGCCGCTGACGGGTACAGAGTGGCTTTTGCGCTTGCTGAAATCGATCCCGCGTTTGCCGTGCGCGAAATCATTCTGGCCGATAGGCGCGACGGCAAACCGCTGGACTCGAGGGAAGGCCCGTTTCGCATCGTGGCGCCGGGCGACAAAAGACCGGCACGATGGATCCGTCAGGTGACGGAACTGAAGGTAGTGGCTGTCAAGTGAAGGCTTGTGGGCACCGCGCGACACGCAAGGCGGGTTCTTCGCCGAGGCGCAGCGTCTTCTCTGAATTTGCAACGGCGAGCTCTGCCGTTCAGTTCAACTTGAGCCGAACTGCGTGTGCCAGCTTGCGCTGCTGCTGATCAAATGTGTAGAGACGATCGGCGTGCAGATCGAGAGCAGATGCTACGTGCAGAAGATCGGCGGTTCGGGTGCATAGTTTGGCGGTGTTCTCCCGAGACAACTGACGAGCCTTTTCAAAGGCCTGTTCGGACAACGGCTGCAGCTGGAATATGCCGTCGCGCAAATCCTTCTCAAATGCCGTTGCCGACGAGCGAGCCTGGGCCGGTGAAACCTCTTTGCGAAATAGGCGCAGCTGCAAAGCGTTGATGGCTTCCAATTCGCAAAGGGTTGAGACCAGATGCTCACCGGTTGAGGCTTTCATGGTCCGGGCGGCGGCGGCGGAGTTCATGTCCAGGCTGTACAAGGAAATAAGAAAGCTGGTGTCGACGTAAGTCCTCAATAGCGGCTCCGGTCCTCAGCCACGAGTTCCGCGCCGCGGGTCGGCAGGACTTTCTCGCCATAAATCGCGCGGAGGCGCCCCATAAAATCCGGCATATCGGATGGATGCTGCGCCCCTTCTGGCGTCAGGCGGGCAATGACGCGGCGGCGCTTGGTGATCTGCACTTCCTCCCCTTGCAGTAAAAGGCGCTCGATCTTCTTGAAAGCGTATCGGAGGTCGCGAACGGAGGCCTTCTTCATGTGATACATTGTAGCATCACATTACTCGCTGGTGAAGTAATCCACGGGAACAGGATTTTCAAAAAGCGAGTAGTCGCGGGTCACAACCGTGATACCGCTGTCGGTGACGAAATAGCGCTCGCGGTCGGCTTCGAGGTCGTAACCGACGGTGGTGCCTTCGGGGATGTGGACGTCGCGGTCGATGATGGCTTTGCGGATCCGGCAATTGCGGCCCACGTTCACGTGCGAGAACAGGATGCTGTCCTCGACTTCGGTAAAAGAGTTAACGCGCACGTCGGGGGATAAAACGCAGTTCTTGACCTCGCCACCGGAGATAATGCACCCGGCCGAGACCAGCGAATCGAGAGCGTGCCCCACGCGCGCCGGACCGGCAAACACGAATTTGGCCGGGGGATATTGGCGCTGGTGAGTGCGGATCGGCCAGCTTTCATCGTAGAGATTGAAAACCGGCGAGACCGAGACCAGGTCCATGTTCGCTTCGTAGTAGGCTTCGAGCGTCCCCACGTCGCGCCAATAAAGCGCCTCTTTTTTGTTCTCGTCGACAAAATTGTAAGAAAAAACGCGATAGTCGGCGAGCATCTTGGGCAGAATGTCTTTGCCGAAATCGTGGCTCGATTGCGAATCCTCGGCATCCTTGAGCAGGACGGGGATGAGCACGTCGGTATTGAAGAGGTAAATCCCCATCGAGGCGGATATCTTGGTGGCGTCGTAGGGCGAGCGGATCTGAGTTTCCCTGGGCTTTTCGATGAAGTTGACGATGCGGCTTTCATGGTCGATATCGACCACGCCAAAATGGCGGCATTCGGCCGGTTCGGTGAGCAGCGTCGCGACCGTAGCATCGGCGCCGGAATCCTGATGCTGCTGCAGCATGCGCCCATAATTCATTTTGTAAATATGATCGCCGGAGAGAATGAGGACGTACTTTGGCTGCTCGGAGCCGATCGAATAAATGTTTTGGTAGACGGCGTCGGCGGTACCCATGTACCAGTTGTCGCTGACACGCTTCATGGGCGGCAGGATCTCTATGAATTCGCCGATTTCTCGTCCCAGAATGTTCCAGCCCTCGCGGATTTGACGGTTGAGCGAGAGCGCCTTGTATTGAGTCAGGATGTAAACGCGTCGCAGACCGGAATTCACGCAATTGGAGAGCGTGATGTCGATGATGCGGTAATTGCCGCCGAAGGTGACGGCGGGTTTGGCGCGGTCGCGCGTGAGTGGATATAGGCGCTCGCCCGCGCCTCCCGCCAGCAGAACTCCGAGAGTATCTTTCATGATCGCACCGCTTGGATGCTATGGGATGGCACAGATGCTGCCCTAGCCAACGCGACATACTAGCATAGCGGATAAACGCGAAGCTGCGCTTGGGATCACAGAGAATGGGAAGCGCACAATAGAAGCAAGGGCGGACAAAAGTATCCGCGCCACACAAGGCAGCAATAGGATAGCCGAGGGTGGCTGTCCCTACGTAAATCAGCAGTGGACGATCTTGTCGCTCTTGATGCCGCGGGTGGCGTTGCGTGAGTCCACCACCAGTTTCGCATCGTTCACGATCTTCTTGTAATCGTAATCGGTGTGATCGGTCACGATCAGCACGCAATCGTACTGGGCCAGGTTGTCCAGCGGAGCACACTTCATCTGGAGATCGTACTTGCGGCCACGCCCTACAAACGGGAAGTACGGGTCGTTGTAGCTGACGGTCGCGCCTTCCTTTTGCAGCAGCTCGATGATGGTTAGCGCGGGTGATTCGCGCAGGTCGTCAATATCCTTCTTGTAAGCGACGCCGAGAACAAGAACTTTCGAACCGTTGATGGCTTTCTTGTGCTTGTTGAGCGCGCCAATGGTTGCGGCGATCACGTGGTAGGGCATGGCCACGTTCACTTCGCCGGCCAGTTCGATGAACTTGGTACGGAAGTCGAACTCCTTAGCCTTCCAGGAAAGATAAAACGGGTCTACGGGGATGCAGTGTCCCCCCAAGCCGGGGCCGGGATAGAACGGATGGAAGCCGAAAGGCTTGGTGGCAGCGGCGTCGATGATCTCCCAGATATTGAGATCCATGCGCAGGCAGAGCATCTTGAGCTCATTGACCAGCGCGATGTTGACGCAGCGGTAGATGTTTTCGAGAAGTTTGGTCATCTCAGCCGCCGCGGGCGAAGAGACGGGAACGGTCTTGTGGAAGATCGCCCCGTAAAAACCGGCGGCGATCTCGCTCGCCTGCGGATCGACGCCGCCAATCACTTTGGGAATATCGGGGCGGGCCACCTGGGTGTTGCCAGGGTCTTCGCGTTCGGGTGAGAAGGCGACCCAAAATTCGTTTTCGCCGGCATTGCCGTGGCGCGAAACCTTCAGGCCGACCTTGTTTTCCTTCTCAAGAATCGGGACCAGGACCTCTTCGGTCGTGCCAGGATAGGTAGTGCTTTCGAGGACGACAAGTTGGCCGGCACGCAGATGCGGCGCCACCGCATGCGCGGTATTGGTGATGTAGCTGAGATCGGGCTCGTGGTATTCGTTGAGCGGCGTGGGGACGCAGATGATGATGGCGTCCATTTGGCTGATCTGGGAATAATTCGCGGTCGCCTTGAACCCATTGGCTTTGGCGGCGGCGATCTCTTCGGGCGTGATGCGGAAAATATACGTGCCGCCGTTGTCGAGAGTATCGACCTTGCGCTGATCGATGTCGAAGCCAGTCACGGCGAATTTCTGCTCGCTATAGAGCAGCGCGAGCGGGAGCCCGACATAGCCGAGGCCGATGATTCCGATACGCGCCTGGCGAGTTGCGATGCGACTTTTGAGGTCGGAAAAGAGCGAAGAAGCGGTCAGTTGAGTGGTCATATTTATTAACTAGAATTCTAGCATCCTGATCTGCGCAGTTTGCGGAACATAAATTGTCGTATGAATTCGAATCGAACCGTTATGGGAGTGAGGGGTTTGCGATTACTCCGGTAATCGAATTCGACGTGGAACCGTGTTCCTAGTAACATGCGCGTGAGATGCGATTCCTCAGGCTGTTCCTTGTGATTCTGGCGATCGCGGCGCTGCTGGCGACGCAGGCGGCCCGGTTTTTGGTCGTCGACAATCCCGAGAAATCCGATGCCATTGTGGTACTGGCCGGTGAGACAAGTGCGCGGCCGGGGCGGGCCTTGGAGTTGTTGCGTCAGGGAAGTGCTCCGCAGCTTTTGCTGGATGCGGAAGCCGGCGAGCAGATTTATGATCAGCCGCTGACTGCAATTGCCCAAAAATATATTGGAAGCCTGCCGGAGGCGAGTCGCATGTCGGTTTGCGCGATTGAGGGGCGGTCGACGGCGGCGGAAACCTCCGATGTTGCGCGCTGTCTTCGGCCATTGGGGGCGCATCGCGTTCTCATTGTGACGTCGGACTACCACTCGCGGCGTGCCCTGGCGATTTTTTCACATCGCTTGCCCCAATATCAGTGGAGTGTGGCGGCCGCGCACAATCCTGCGGCGTTCGGGAATGCATGGTGGACGCATCGCGAATGGGCCAAATCCACGTTTGATGAGTGGACGAAGCTGATCTGGTGGGAAACGGTGGATCGGTGGAAATAATCGGGCTCTCTGGGCTTTAGGCTCTCGGCGCTCGCGCCTAGCGTCCGAAGGCCCAAAGCCTAGGGCCCCAGAGCCTAAAGCCGAGAGCCGCATTTGAACTTCCCGCTGTGTTGCGATAGTTTGAAAGCTCGCCATCTTTATTGGAGGATTCATGGGACAAGTCACAATTACGGTTCGGCCGAATGGGCCTTTCCGGGTGGAAGATCCGGATGGGGTGGTCAATTTGGTCGATGCCGAGGGTAATAAGTACGACACCACGGGCAAACCCGCGTTTTCGCTTTGCCGTTGCGGAGGCTCGGCGAACCGGCCGTTTTGCGATGGCAGCCACAAGGAAAAATTTCTGGCGCCCGATAACGCGATCAAGACGCAAGGCTGAGGGCATCACTCACACGGACCAGGTGAAGTGATTTTGGGGTGATGGGAGGCGACTTCATGTCAAAGCGCACTTCTTCTCATTCGGCTACACGGCGATCGGTTGCAGGGCATTCTCGAACTCAATCTGCAAAACGCGCAGGCAAGGATCAGCCTCGCGCGGATCGTCCGTTCGCTCCAGGCTACGGAATCGTTGGACCGAAGGATGGGCTTGGTCTGCTGCCGTGGACCTGGGTTGCGCGCAAGATGAACAGCTGCCGTGCGTTTTGGCTGGCCACGGTTCATCCGGGAACAGTTCGGTCGAGAACGGCTGGTTCAAGAAGGACTCGTGCGAACGAGCCGCGCCCGCATGTGATGCCGGTGTGGGGCGTTTGGCTGGACGGGGCTTTTTGCTTTTCCACTGGCCGCAAATCGCGCAAGGGACAGAATCTTGCGGCGAATCCAGCTTGCACGATTGCAAACGACGACGGCGCGGAAGCCGTAATCGTCGAGGGACAAGCGCACGAGTTGACCGATCCGGCTGCTCTGGAGCGCATCGCGGCCGCCTACAAGAAGAAGTACAAGATGGATCCACGAGCAATGAACGAGCCGATCTTCAAAGTCGAACCAGCGAAAGTCTTCGCGTTTATCGAGAAGAGCTTTCCGAAATCGGCGACGCGCTGGAATATGACGGCTGCCGGCAGGGCCTAGAGCCCTTGTTCTCGAATGACGGGTAATCGTAGCGTGAACCGCTTCGCCACCCAAAAACTGCTGCAAAGAAGCAACGCACACAGACGGCACTGCCCTACAAAAAACTATGCCACGCGCCGGATCAGCAGCATGGTCTGATCGTCGGTCTGCTTGCCGAATTTCAGGGTCCGCCCGCGGAGTTCGGCATAAATGTCGCCCAGCGGTTTTTCGGCGCACGCCGCCAGCGCGAACTTGAAGTCCTCCATTCCGATCTCGCGCTCTTGCGAGTCGAAGACCTCCGTGAAGCCATCGGTGATCAGCGCGAGCAGGTCTCCCGGAGGAAGATCAATCTTTGACATGACAAACTGCTGATCCTTGAACATTCCGATGGGGACGTTCGAGTCGGAGAGTTCGCTCACGTTTTTACTGACTTTTTGATAGTGCAGAATCGGCAAATGGCCGGCGAGAGCGAAGCTGAGATCGTCACTCGCTCCGTTAACATAGGCAAAAGTTAGGTAGTTGGCCGGAGCGGTGACCGGCTGTAGTACATCGTTCAGATCGCGCAGAAGTTCGTCGGGCTTTTTGAGTTTCGTCAGTTGCATGGCAGCCGCGCTTTTAATCATGGACATCAAAATGCCCGCCGCTACGCCATGTCCGGAGACATCGGCCACGTAGGCGTGCCACATTCCATCGCTCTGCACAATGTCGAAAAGGTCGCCTCCGACCTCGCTGCTGGGCACGGAACTGCCGAACATCTCGAAATTCCCAATAGTCACGTGCTTCTGCGGGACGAGGGTGCGATGGATCTCACCGGCTAATCGAACCTCGGTCTGTGCGCGAAAAAACCGGTTGCCTTCGCGGCCGAAGAAGACCAGAAAGAAGACGTAGGCGGCTACCATCAGCACAAACTCCACCGATGCATCGATCGAGAGCTTGTGTTGGAGAGCCGGGGCGTCCCCGGCAAGCGAGTGCGGCGGTTGCATGTATGGCGACAGAGATCGAGTCAGAAGAATCTGCGCAACCAGAAAAACGCCGAACAGCCAGTACGTTTTTGTGGTGCCAGCGTAGGCCCAGCCCACTGCAAACGATCCGGAGATGAGCACCGTTAGACAGACGTCTCCGGCCGATTGCGAATTGAGGTTCGCGCTGGAAAGCACGAGAAATATTGCTCCCAGCAGGCAGAAGACTCCCGCGAAAAAAAGGACGCTGGAGGAAAACGGTACTGTCTTCCAGGAATGTAGGTCTGCTGCCATGCGCGCTCCGCTGCGAGACTAACAATTTACAGTATGAGCGGCCTTTCGAGGGCCGTATTCAGAGAGCAGCTAACGGGAAGGGATGGAATCGTCGATCATCAGAGTGACAGCAATCACGTTCCGAAACAGGCCCCGAGAAATAGGGGACGTTTCATCTCGGGGCACTCTCGGCTCTGGCGAAACGACTCTTGCGAATCCGACTCACAATTCCCGCAACCTTAGCGCCGACAGGTGCGCGCCGGTCAGCAGCAGCATCCCTGACAAGAATGCCCAGAACATCAGGCTCACTGAGATCGCGAACGGGCCATAGACTTCGCCGAAATTCAGGTACGGAAGCGCCAGAATATAGATGTATTTCACCGCCTCGGACAGCAATCCCATGATTACGGCCGCTGGGAGCACTCCTTGCGCCGAGACTTTGCCATTGGGCAGCAGCCAATAAACGAGAAAGAAAACGGCGATGCTGGCGCCGATCGAAAACATCTTCATGGTGACGAAGCCCACCAACTGTACATACCACGCTCCGTAGCCGTGCAGCGCGCTTTTCACGATCGCAACGTTCCCCGCGGTCAAACCAACCGATAAAAGCGCCAGCGATCCGCAGGCAAAAGCCAGTCCGAGCGCGATCACTTGATTTCCGAAGTAGGAGCGGTTATTCGGAAAACCCCAAATGCGATTGAGCGCGACTTCGAGAGGCATGAAAATTCCCGTAGAACTGATGAGCAACATCACCAGCGAGAACACCTGTGCGCGGTGGTGCGAAGCGACCAAAGCATTAAGGTTGCGGATCACGAACTCCTGCCCAGTCGGCAGGTAGTCGCGCAACAGGCTCTCCACCACTTCCGACATGATCTGCGAGTGGAAGACGTTTCGGATCAGGGTCATTAGCAGAAGCAGGAATGGAAAGAACGACAGGATGGCATTAGCGGCCACGGAAAAGGCGAAGGTATGGACTTCGGTCTTCAGCAGGTAGCCGGCAGTTGACCGAACCAGGCTATAGCGGCGAGCGGGGCGAAACTCGGACGCCCCCTGCTTGTCTGAAAGCCCGGTAGGAGTGATCGAAGACACGGCTTATTCAAATATTATCAAAGAGTTAGCTTTTGGCCGATGGATCGCTCAGGAGGCGGACCGCGTGGCAGCCGCAGCCTCGGTTAGAACGGACCAGCTTCCTAAAAAACTGGTCCCTCTTGCTGGGACCGCACCAATCCGAGACTCGGGGATCAGGGAGGATAAAATGCTAAGTCTCCGTTCATATTCAAGCTTGTTTATTACACGGTGATAAATTTCGCACTTGCCAACGGCAAAGTTCCTGATATTATCTGGTGCTCGTCAGCCGTAGGGTTGACGACAGATGCAAAAGGTTGACGTTTTTGTGCGGCAGTTTGATATCGTGCCATCGTCTATTGCGGCTCCACGGTGTTTTGCCTCGGGCTCGGGCTCGGCAAAATGCCGGGAGCCGTTTCTGCTGTGGCGATGACTGCTGCGCCCAGGTGTCAACCGATTCCCGGGTCCTTTGAGGGGGTGTTCCGGCTGTCACGTGCAAAGCCGGAACATGCAGACGAAGAGACGCAGGAATAATCCCAGTAACGAGGCGAAAGGAGTTTTTTGTGAGAGAGAAGGGGACTGTGAAGTGGTTCAACGGGGCGAAGGGATACGGATTCATCCAGCGCTCCACGGGTGAAGACGTTTTCGTGCATTTCTCCGCCATCCAGGAGAATGGCTACCGTTCGCTGAACGAAGGTGAGATGGTCGAGTTCGACCTGCTGAAAGGGCCGAAAGGCTTCCAGGCAGGCAATGTGGTGCGCGCTGCGGCGTAACGGTTTCTCCAAAACCAGTTCGCAACCCTCTCGTTGGTTGAGAGGGTTTTTTGTTTGGCGCCACCGAGCAGCTGGATTCTCGATCGCCGCGGCCCTGTTGTATGTCTTGCAAAATTCGCAACGGAGTGAGAGAACTCTAGCCATGAACTTCGATGTCGTGCAATCTCCTTTGCAGTTTTTGCGGCAGGCCGGGGTCGGTCCCGGCGAAGGTTGGCGGGGCGCAGACCGGCTGAGTGAAGATTGGCTGCGGGAATATGAGGCGTGGTTCGATCGCGAAGGGCGGGGAATTTCAGACGCGGTGGACCGCGCTGGCACTCCGTGGTTACGCATGTTCGACCGGTTCGGCGCGCGAGTGGATGAAATCCTTTACCCGCCCGAATACTGGCGCATGCTGAAACACGGATACCGCGCAGGCGTGCTTTGGCGAGTCTTTGAACAGAATTCGCTGATCCCGGCTTATCTTCTTCTCTACGCCACGGGCTTCCATGACCCAGGACTGGCGTGCCCGTACACGGTCTCCCTATCCACCATTGTCCCGCTCTCTAAATATGGAGATGCAGAATTGAAGGCGCGGTTCCTGCCCAGGATGTTGCAGCGTGATGACACGGTCTGGCAGGGAGCAACCTGGATGACTGAGATCAAGGGTGGGTCGGACCTGGGCGCGGCAGTAGAAACCATGGCGCGCCGGGATGGGGACAAATGGCGGCTGTCCGGTGATAAATATTTCGCCAGCAATGCCGGTGCGGAATTGGCTGTGGTTGCGGCTCGGCCGGAGGGCGCTCCGCAGAACGTGCGCGGGCTAAGTCTGTATCTGGTGCCGCGGCGCAGTGAAGACGGGCAGCTCAACTATCAAATACGACGCCTCAAAGACAAGATTGCCACGCGCTCGGTGCCTACAGGCGAGATCGAACTTCGCCGCAGCGAGGGGTGGCTGCTGGGGCAGGCGGAGCAGGGAATCTATCTGATTCTGGAAGTGCTGAACCTATCG
This sequence comes from Terriglobales bacterium, assembly GCA_049698855.1. GTDB lineage: Bacteria > Acidobacteriota > Terriglobia > Terriglobales > Acidobacteriaceae > Acidiflorens. The sequence goes on along the minus strand of JBAVYO010000379.1, from coordinate 12,897 downwards.
CGCGTGGCCAACTGCATGGGCAGCGTGGCGCTGGCACAAAGGGCGATCTTTGATGCCTACTCTTTCGCGTCACGGCGCACGGCATTCGGTAAGCCGATCATCGACCATCCACTACTGCGCCGCCAGTTCGAGGAGCGTCTCCAGGGACTGCACGCGGCTTTCGGTCTGGGCTGGGAAGCTGTGCGCTTGCTCGACCAGGTGTGGCAGCAGAAGCCGCCCTACTCGGAGAACTATCATCTGTTCCGTTTGGTCGCTCACCTGGCGAAGTATTGGACCGCGGAGTTCGCTGTGCAGACCGCGAAGTGGGCGATGGAAGTTTACGGCGGCGTGGGAACGCTCGAGGAAAATCGCGTGGAGCGCTGGCTGCGCGAGGCCATGATTCTCGCCATCTGGGAAGGGACTTCGCATCGGCAAATGCTGGACGGGTTGGAAGTCATGCAGCGCAAAGGCGCTTACAAGTTGCTGTTCCAGCATCTTGCTGGGAAGGCACCGGAGGCGCAGTTGCGCGAGATGGAAGCGCGGGTGGAACGACAGCTCGCTTTGCCCGAGGTTGAGAGGGAAGGGACTCTGGAGAAGCTTTTTAGCGATCTGGCTTCCTTTACGGCCGATATGCTGACAAGGGAGCGATGAGGAATGACGATAGATCATTTGCCGAGTAGCCGGCGATCCGCCAGTGATCGTTCTTGCCGCAGCCGCGGGCAGGGCGTCCTGCTCGCATTGCTGTCGCGTCACAGTGTTTTCACGTCGAGGCTCCGCCATAAATACCAGCAGGCTATCGAACGGTAAGGCGCCCAGGGCTTAGCGATTTTATGCATCACGTCGGGCTTGGGCCATTTGCGTTTCTTGTAATGCTTCTTCATTGCGGCCTGCACACCGTAATCGCCTGTGGGAAGAATATCGGGACGCTGCAGCGTGAACATCAGGAACATGTGCGCGGTCCAAACGCCCACGCCTTTTACCTGCGTGAGGTGAGCGATCACTTCGTCTTCCGTCATTTCTGGCATGCGTTCGAATTCAAGCAGACCGGCCTGCGTTTTTTCAGCCAGGTCGCGCAGGTAAGCAGTCTTCTGGCGCGATAGCCCCACTCCGCGCATTTGCGCGTCGGTCAGCTTCAGAATTCCTTTCGGTGTAAGCGGGTCGCCCGCAAGTGCGGTGAAGCGGTCGAAGATTGTAGCTGCCGCTTTGCCGTTCAGCTGCTGGTAAAGAATTGCCTCGGCCAGATTATGAAATGTTGGTTCGTTAAATTCCAAGCGGCAGGGCCCGATGCGCTCAATGATCGCCGCCAGGATAGGGTCGGATTTCTTCAGGTGAAGGATCGCCTTGCGATGATTGTTAGTCTTGTTTGCTTTCGTCACCGGTTCCTCCAGGGCAGTTCCTCATCGAGCGGCAGTGTATCACAGGGGCGAATGCAAGGCGAAGACATGCTTGCACTGCAACTCCTCATGTTTCCAGGTACCACGGTACGTCAATCACGATGATGCGCTGATTGCCTCGCAGCAGCAGAAGCGTCTTCAGCAATTCTGCGCGCTTGTTGTGCAACAAGTAGTGATACCAGTGCCGTTCCACCAGTTCCGGGATCAAAACGGCGATCTGCTGGCCGGGATGAGTGCGCTCCATTTCCAGTACGTAATTCACAATTGGAGTCAAGACCAGCCGGTAGGGCGAAGGCAATACCACGAGTTCCGGCTTCTTGACGTTGGCTTGCTTTGCGGGATCATCCACGTAACGCGACCATTCGTCGCGGAGAATGGTTGATCCTTCTCCACTATCGACGTGCAATGCATACACGTCAGGTGAAATGTTGAATGCGAAACGAAGCGCTTTCTTGCTGATTGCATTCCAGCTTTGGAGGGGCACGATCACCATGGGCGGGATTTGGTTTTTTAGGTCGAGCGGCTCGGTGGTTCGCACTTCCAGGAACACACGGTGATAGTGACGCCGCACAACGCCCATGAGAATCAGCAAAGTCGGAATTAACAGCACGGTGATCCATGCGCCCGAAGTAAACTTCGCAACCAGTACGACGATCACGGTGATTCCTGTGGCCACCGCGCCCAGACCGTTCACCAGAATGCTGCGCGTCGCGCCCTTCCCGCCGACGCGCCTCCAATGGCCGACCATACCGGCTTGCGAGAGCGTGAATGCGAGAAACGCGCCGACGGCGTAAAGAGGGATGAGGCGATCCGTAATGCCGCCGAATATGAGGATCAGCAGCCCGGCGAGCGCGGCGAGCACGACGATGCCCTGCGTATAAACCAGCCGTCGTCCTCGAGTGGCAAAGGAGTGCGGCAGATAGTTGTTCTGCGCGATGGCGCGGCAAAGCCGGGGAAAATCCGCGAAAGCGGTGTTCGCGGAGAGCGTGAGAACGGCAAGGATGGAGCCGATCGAGACGTAGTAGAAAATCCCTCGCCCAGCGACCGCGGCCAGCAGGATGGAAAGAACGCTCTGGTAGCCGGGTGCGCCGGGGTCGGTGGCCTGGATGCCGTAGGCGTGCACAAGGAAGGCGATGCCGGCCAGCATCACGATCAGCAGCGCGATGATGACGGTCAATGTGCGGCGCGCCGTCGTCACAACCGGTTCGCAGAATGCCTTCACGCCGTTGCTCACGGCTTCCACGCCCGTCATGGCCGTACATCCGCTGGCGAACGCCTGCATGATGAGCCACGCGCTGGGAGCGGCCGTGGCCGCCAGGCCTTTGGGAAGAGGTGCGATGGGTATGGGATGGCCTCCGGAGAGAAGCGTTTTAATCAGGCCGATGGCGATGGCCGCGAGCAGAGTGAAAATGAAAACATACGTGGGCGCCATGAAGATGGCGCCGGTATCGTGCATGCCGCGAAGGTTAATGATGGTGATCAGGACCAGTATTCCCAGGCACAGGCTCAGCGTGTGCGGCTGCAGCTTGGGCGCGGCGGAAACCAGCGCTCCGACGCCGGCAGAAATGCCTACAGCGACGGTCAGCACGTAATCGATCATGAGAGCGGCTGCGGCCAGAAGGCCAGCGCCGGCTCCCAGATTCTGGCGCGCCACCGTGTAGGAGCCTCCGCCGCCGGGATAGGCTTGGATTGTTTGTCGATAAGAAAAATAAACGATGGCAAGCAGAATGATGATGGCCGTGCTGATGGGGACCATGTACGCCGTTGCCAGCGCGCCCAGCGGGAGCAGCAGCGTGAGCGCGGCTTCCGGGCCGTAAGCAGCGGAGCTGAGAGCATCAAGGCCGAAGATAGGTATGCCAGCCACGGGGCCGAGGCTTTCGGCGCGCGCCTGATCGGATGCCAGCGGTTTCCCCAACAGCAGATCGAGAAAGGACATTAAAAGATTCTGCTATAAAGTTCCGTTTCTTGCAGGAGCGCTACAAGACTGCGGGTTAGATGTGCCCAGCAAAGGGATACGACGCGGGCGGGACCGCGCTGTCGGCACGGAATCGGCACGATGTAACCGGGCAGGCACTTCTCAGCGAGCCGATCTTTCTTCAAGCTGGTGATGTGACGCACGCAAAACTTGTCGAGATGGCTGTGGCCTGGCTGCGCCGGTATCGGTGCGGCGTGGTTCTTTCCGAACAGGCTTGTGCCAGCGGAGAAATGCCGGACGCAATTGGATGGAAGAAGAAGTGCCATTCCGTGGTGGTGGAATGCAAGGCCTCGCGGGCGGACTTCCTGGCCGATAGCACCAAGCCATGGCGTCTGCAGCCTGAGACGGCCGTCGGCGCGGAACGATATTATCTAGCCCCGCGCGGCTTGATCCGCGTCGATGAGCTGCCCAGGGGATGGGGATTGCTTGAAGTTTGTGGGCGCGAGATTGAGAAGGTTAGGGCGTCGGCGAAGAACCTACGATCTAACGTGGGATTTCAGTATGAGATGAACCTGCTGCTGGCCAGCTTGCGGCGCGTGGAAGTGCGCATCGAGCCGCAAAGCATCACGGATTTCTTGAAGTGGAAGAACCGCATGGCCGAATACAATCGCGGGGCGCTGCCGGAAGGTATTGTGACAGCGGAGATGGAAGATAACCTGTTTCTTGAAGTGGCGAGTGGGGAGTGAAGAGCAGGAATCCCCGAAGGAGTCTCTCTAGTTTTAAAGAACTCTTCGTGTTCGTGCCCCATTCCAACGAATGTGTAATCAGTGGGTTACGTGGTGTGCCTGCAACTACGGGCGGTTCGCGGCAGGGCGGAATTTCAGGACAAGAAAGGAAAAAAGAAACCGGGCTGTGAAGCCCGGTTTCGGAAGCGTCGGTTGCGAAGCGGTTACAGCGCAACACGGCGCGGCTGGCCGGGGTAAGTTCGTGGCCGCAGTTAGCGGGCCGGTCGATCCCGCGCCAGCAAAAGGAGCGAGGATGCAGACGGTTTGGAAGGAGCAACTCAGGGGCCAGCGTTTGACCGCAGGTGATGGTTTCATAACGTGATCGCAACTTATAGATTAGTATGGAGTTAAATGAAGGAATGGTGTGGGTGTTGCGATTTTCAATCGTTGCCAATCTGTTCAAACAATTGCACAATTTCTGATGCGGTGTGCTAACGGAGAGGCGCCTGGGATGGCGCAATGATGTGGGGGAACTCCAGGTTTCGCTCTGTCTCTTTCTCCGTGAAACAGATTCCCTTCGGCTTCGTTCAGGGCAGGTTCTTCGACTTCGAGGGGCTGCCAAATGTCTACTTTAGTAGAGGGTACTAATGGGGTACTTTTACAGGGTACTAAAGTAGACAAAACGGCCCAAGAAATGTGTAGGTGTTTGGCGAGTTCTATGACATCCTATTCTATGGAGATGAGGGACGCGGCTCATTTCCCTTAAAATCCTTCGTCCTCGCCTCTTCCTGTCCTTTGCCAACTCCTAAATTAGATAATCGCTTTAGTTTTCGGTGAATTGATCGCGACGTCTGGCGGACGGCGGGAGACTTTGCAGCGCTCAGAAATTTGTGGGAGGGAGTAGGAATCCTTCGACTGCGCGGAGCTGCGCTACGGTTACTCCGGCTGCGCTCAGGAATGACAGCGGGTGGAGGGAGTAGGGATCCCACTACATCTCGCGGCGGCCTTCCATGGCTTTCAGCATGGTGACTTCGTCGGTGTATTCGAGGTCGCTGCCGACGGGCACGCCCATGGCAATTCTCGTGACCCGCAGGCCTTGTCGTCGCAGTTGCTGAGCGAGATAAGTTGCGGTCGCTTCGCCTTCGACCGTGGGATTGGTCGCCAGGATGACTTCTTCGATGTCGCCACGCTCCACGCGGCTGAGTAGATTGCCAATGCGGAGCTGCTCCGGACCTACGCCGTGCAGCGGAGACAGCGACCCGTGCAGCACATGGTAAACGCCGTTGAAGTGCCGCGTCTTTTCGACCGCGGCAATATTGGTTGGCTCCTCGACCACGCAGACCAGCTTCTGATTGCGGGTCGCGCTGCTGCAATAAACGCAGGGATCGACGTCGGTGATGTTATTGCAGACAGAGCAGAGGCGAAGTTTTTCCTTCACGTCGCGGATGGACGCGGCCAGCGCATCGGCGTCGTCGGCGCTTGAGCGCAGGATATGGAACGCCAGGCGCTGGGCGCTTTTGCTGCCGATTCCAGGCAGCTTCTTGAGTTCGTCGATGAGCCGCGTCATGGGCTCGGCAAATTTAGACATGGAAAACCAATCGGGTCATCGGGTGATCGGGCCATCGGGCGATCGGATCATCCGGCGATTTGAGTGCTAGCTTTATTACTTTGAATTTCAATCATCCGATGACCAGATCGCCCGATCATCCGATGTTTTACAAAAGCCCTCCCAGGCCGCCGAGCATTCCGCCCAGGCTGGATTTCATCGTTTCATCCACCTTGCGTCCGGCCTCATTTAGCGCGGCCATCACGAGATCCTGCAACATCTCCACATCGCCTGCTTTTACGGCCTCGGGATCGATCGTGATTCCGAGAACCTGCTTGCGGCCGTCCATTTTGACCGTGACTGTGCCTCCACCGGCCGAGGCTTCGACCACGGTTTGCTCCATTTTCTTCTGGAGCACTTCGGCCTGTTGCTTGGCCTGTGCCAACATCTCTTGCAAATTGAATCCAGACATACAAAAGCAATCGGGTCATCGGGTGATCGGGCCATCGGGTGATCGAAATTCAAAGACGGAGGCACTCAACTTCGATCGCCCGATGATCCGATCAGCCGATGGTTTCATCCTTTCTCGCGGTAGTCGATTACGGTGCGGATTTCCGCTCCGAATTTTTCCTGCATGCGGCGCACTACAGGGTCTTGCTCGGCGCGGCTGCGCGCGCTGCCATTGGCTGCCGGACGGCGGGCCGCACTCGCCTGCGCCGTGCCGCCGGGAACAACTTGTACCTTGATCGGTCTCGCGGCATGGCCGCTGGCTGCGGCGGTTGCGATGCGGCGCGCCTCCGAAGTGAATGACATATCGATCATCGTGCTGGACGACGCCACCTTCGCGATCAACGCGTTTGCTTCGAGCGACCACTCCGCGGATTCGAGCATGGAGACCAGCATGGGCTGATTGCTGAGCGAAGTGAGGACGGCGTCGCGCAAAGAGTCGGCGGCCGCCTCTCCGCGCGCGGATGATGCATGGGAGCGGACTTCAGTACCTATTCCGGTGCGAGCTTCGGAACGAGGTTCCGATGGAAGCTCAGCGCGCTCTTCAACGCGGACTTCGGTGCGGACTTCGGTGCGAAATTTGACGCGATCCTCTTTGCGAACTTCTTCGCGAATTTCGGATCGAATTTCGGGCTGAAGATTCGGCGCGGCCTCGGCAACCACTGGCGCGGCCGAGCCCATGATGACGACGTTTGTGCTCGAAGCGCTCGATGCCGGACGTGACATCATCGCCGGCTCCGGCGACGACTCGGCCTTAGGCACGCTCTTGCGCGCGGTGTCGGCGGCGAATGGCGAAACGGAATTGGATCGCGCAGCAGTCTCGGTGCGGCGAACATCAGCGCTTGAACCAGAAGGTCCGCCGGGAGATCCAGAAGGTGACGCGAGAACCGGCCGTCCGCCGCCGCGTGTGGTGCTGGAAGTCTGAGACGCAGCCGCTTCGCTCAGCAACTGCTCGAGCGGAAGCAAGCGCTGCGCGTGTGCCATCTTCAGCAGTCCCAGTTCCAGGTGAAATCGCTGTTCCTGCCGATAGCCGAGTTCGCCGTGCGTGCGCAGCATGATTTGCAAGTGCCGAGCCAAATCCTCTTCACTGAACAGATCGGCGATGCGGCCGACGCGCTCGCGTTCGTCGGAGGAAACCTGGAGCAGCGGCGATTCCTTGCCGGCGATTTTGGCGACGGTCACATTGCGAAGAAAGCGCACCAACTGGCGCGCAAAGTGCGTAGGACTGTGGCCTTCGCCAAGCAGTTCGTCGACCAGCACAAGGATTTTTTCGCTCGCGCTGCCGGCAACGGCTTGCATCACGGTTTCCAGGGCGCTGGCGGGCGCGGCGCCGATCAGGCTGCGCACAGCCTCGAGCGTCAGCCGATCCGGCGTCGATGCAATTGCCTGATCGAGAATCGAGAGCGCGTCGCGCATAGAGCCGTCGCCGGCCTCGGCCAGCAGCGCGAGCGCATCATCGTCGGCTTCAATTTTTTCCTGTCGCGAGAGGTCGCGGAGTTGCCGCCGAATGTCCTCAAACTTCACCGCGCGAAAGCTGAAATGCTGGCAGCGCGAGCGAATGGTTTGCGGAATATCTTCGGGCTGCGTGGTCGCCATCATGAAAATGATGTGGCTGGGCGGCTCTTCCAGAGTTTTGAGCAGCGCATTGAAGGCGGCGTCGGTGATCTGGTGGGCCTCGTCGAGGATGTAGATCTTGAAGCGGTCGCGCGCTGGGCGGTAGCGTGCACCGTCGCGCAGTTCGCGAATTTCGTCGATGCCGCGATTGGTGGCAGCGTCAATTTCGATGACGTCGACTGCGTTGCCGGCGCGGATTTCGGTGCAGGACTCGCACACACCGCACGGCTCGGCGGATGGTTTGTCGGTGGAACGGCAGTTGAGGGCCATGGCCAAAATGCGGGCTACCGTCGTTTTTCCGATTCCACGGTGGCCGCTGAAGATGTAGCCGTGGGCGATGCGGCCCTGTTCGATGGCGTTTTGCAGGGTGCGGGTGACGTGTTCCTGGCCGATCACGTCGGAGAATTTTTGGGGACGATATTTGCGCGCCAGGACCTGATAGCTCATCGGGAGCTTTGATTATACCTGCGTCACCGGGCCATCTGGCGAGCGGCTTATCGGGCATCCGATGCGCCAATTGAGTTACACTTCCTCCACCGATCTCGCACGCAGGGAGAACTAATTTTATGCAACTCAAAATGAGCACTCGAACATTGGACGGGGTGATGGTGGTCGATTGCAGCGGGCGTCTGGTGTTTGGCGAAGAATCCGCAGCATTGCGCGATACGGTGAAAAAGCTGTTGGCGCAATCTCCCAGGCTTGTATTGAGTCTGCACGACGTGAGCCAGGTGGATAGCGGCGGCCTAGGCACGCTGGTCTCATTGTTTACGACAGCGCGCAATGCCGGCGGCACGTTAAAGCTAGCGAGGTTGAATCAGCGGGTGGGAGACCTTCTTCAGATCACGAAGCTGGTCACGATCTTTGAGGTTTTCGACGACGAAGAAAAGGCTGCGAAATCATTCGGCGCGCGCGTCGCTTGAACGTGCGACTGGGCCTCAAGTGAGGCCCAGCGGTAGTTTTGATTGTCTCTTGTCGACCGAGAGAACTTTCCTGTGCATAGACATCCCGCGCGAGGCGGGATTACGGCGTCAGGAACAAGAACTGCTGTGGAGATCCGCCTCCTGGCGCATCGATCAGCACCAGCGTGTAATTCTGGCCGGCGTTCAGAGACGATATTGTGGAATGAAAAAGAATATCGCTCGCATTATTGTGTTCCGTCACCCACAAGGTAAGGCTGGGGGCCAGTCCGATGTTCTCGTATCCGCCATCGATATTCCCGCTGCCACCGCTTTGCGGATATTGCAGGCCGGATCCGACCTGACCCGTCCCCGGCGTGCAGCAAGTAGCGGTGCTGGGTAGGGCGTAAACGTCAACGCTTCCAATGCTGGCCAAGGCAAGAGAAGCGTCTAAAACGCGAATGCCGACGTCCCCGGAAGTGGGTGTGGGGTTTGTGTCTGTGATAACTTGTGCGGCCAGGGGGTAGGTGGCCCCACTGGCGTTTGAGTTGCCGCCGAGAATTACGGTGTACTGTTTTCCTCCTCCGAGGTTGAGAGCGGTGTTGAGGAGTGGCACGGCGCCTTGCACTCCGGCCTGCCCGGCGTCAAATACTTCAAGTGTGGCATTGCCTCCCGAGACGCTTTGATACTTGCTCGTCGGGCTCGGTTCCGTGGAGCCGAATCCCACGCTGGTCCAGATGGTGGCGCCGTTCATTTGAATGTCAAAACCGTTAGTGTTGAAAGTAGTGGTCGTGGGAATCGCATTGACCACCCTGTACTGCGCGTTGCCCGACCCGCAACTGGCTGCGAGCATTCCAATGCCAACGACGGCCAGAGCAAATGACAGAATTTTGAACAGACGAGGCATGCCGATACTCTCCGTAAAGCAGTTTGTCATGATTAAACTTGTGCGATGAGTTTATCGTAATCTTTGGTTTCATAGGGGTTTGTAAAATTTTGTAGAAGTGCTTTCGGCGACACGGGGATGAGATCGGGGCACAAAGGCGGAGGCACTCCTGCCAGGCTTGTTGGAAAAGAATGTCTGGGAAAAAAAGCTCACAAAAAAGAAAAACCGGAAAAGGCGGCGCTAGAAGAAAAGCCGCTCGCGAGAATCCGCTCGAGGACAAACGAGCGCGCGTTGTGCGCGCGATCCGCGCCGTACCCTTTGGAAAAGTTTCAACCTATGGAGGAGTGGCGCGCGCGGCTGGTTGGGCAGGCGCCGCGCGTCAGGTCGTGAAAATTTTGCGGCAGGTAGATGGCTTGCCTTGGCATCGAATTGTTGGCTCGGGTGGAGCCATCAAATTGCCTGGAGAGAGCGGTGCCGAACAACGGTTCCGGTTGCGCATGGAAGGAGTGACGTTTCGCGGGGCGCGGGTGGATATGACGCGCCACGAGTTTAGGTTTCCGAAGAAAGTAGCCGGTAGGCAGTAGCCAGTTGCCAGTTGCCAGTAGCAAATCCTATAGAGCGTGTTTCAAAAATACGCTCTGGGTTCTGAAGGTGAGGCCCTCAGGGGCTAAAGCCCACATATTTCCAAGCCTTAGCACGGTGCGGCGAAAGAGGTTGCGGAAAAAGCCATTTGCGCGGCGAGATTTCCCTCAGCGGCTAAAAGCCGCTGTCGATTTTGGGCCACTTGTGGCACGAGTGGAACTCGTCCCTTCCCAAAACCGATTGGAAATGGAGTTTTTCAGCAGCCTCTAAAGCCGCACCCTTTCAAAACAGGTACAGAAATGAGTTTTTCCGCAGCCTGTGAAGCCGTGCCCTACCCAAAACCTATTTTTCGAAACACGCTCTAGCGTCGTGTGCCGGAAATACGCGGAATAAGTCTGCATATCTTCGGGATGCAGCGTGCGTTGCCCTCAGGGGCTAAAGCCCGGTTTCTTGGCGCCGGATGCGGCGCGGCTGAAGCCGGCACCCTTTCAAGGCAGGTTCATTTATGCCGCGAACTTACGGGACAGCACACTAGCAACTGACAACTGAGCGCTGGCCACTGCCTTACGGCAGTTTGCCTTCCAGCAATTCGTGCAGTTGGTTCGCGGGACAGCGGAGTCCGACGAAGAAGCTGCCGAACAGCGCATAGACGGCGCTGACATGGTCGAAGCGCATTTCGTAAATCAACTTCTTGAAGACAAGGGGATCGTCGGCAAACAGGTCCACTCCCCACTCCCAGTCATCGAAGCCGATGGAGCCAGTGATGATCTGCTTCACCTCGCCCGCGTAGCGGCGTCCGACCATTCCGTGCTCGTTCATCTGGCGCTGGCGTTCTTCCATTGGCAGCGTGTACCAGTTCTTGTCTTCTCCGCGCAGACGGTTCATGGGATAGAAACAGAGGTAGCGGTTCGGCGGAATTTCGGGATAGAGCCGTGGCTTCATGGCTTCTTTTTGACGGGCGATGGTTTCGGCGATGGCCTTATTCCATTCCTCGGAGTGTGGTTCGATGCCGCGCTCGGCAAGCGACCTGTAGGTCTTCAGGCTGGACTCATAGAGGCCGAGTTCGATCACCGAGAGATAAGAAGTGGTGGGCTCGATAAAGTCGCTGAGCCGGAGCCGCCCCAAATCGAGTTCAGCCTGGTTGAGCTGATCGAAGCCCTCACGGAAGTGAACGAACATCAGGTCGCCTTTGTGGCCAAGCAGGGAAAAGACCGCAGATTGGCCTCCCGACTTCGTTTCCATCGGGCCGAGCAACGCGGAGGCTTCGGCAGCGATGTCGCGCCGGTCGCCCGCCGCGAGCGCACGCCATGCGGACCATCGAAAACGCATCATCTGATGCAGCGTGGCATAGCCATCGAGCGTGAGCGGAACGGCGGGCATTTGTCCGGTTTCATCCGAAACAGCGCTATGGTGAGTCAGAGTCATGAATTTCTCCGCAATCAAGTTCCAGACATTGTAAATCGTGCCGGGGACGGGCTGGGTACCGTGCCCGCTACTGGGCAGCAATTGCCCGTCCACACCGCAGTGTGCTACAAGCGCTGTATGCGTAAATGGATGAACGACCGGCTTAAGCGCCGCAAGAAGAGCGATAAGGGTCCCAGCGGGCCAGCCAAAGCGCAGGAACCTTTGCAGCCAAAATATTTTGAGAACGATATTGACGGCAACCGCGAGACTGAAGCGCCGCATTCAATCGAACAAGCGCCGGAACCGATAGAGACGAGGGCAGAGGCCAAGCCGCGCGATACCGAGCGTCGAGAGCCGGAACCGATGGAGCAAGAGGAGCCTTCCTCCGTGCGTGCGACAGGAGATGCGGCTGTGGCCGACGAAGCCGGCAAAGAGGCGGGCAACGACGAGAGCGGTCGGCCCGTGCGTCGCCGTCGTCGCCGGGGAGGGCGCCCGAGCACCCGGCGATCGCCGAATCCGAAACCGGCTCCGGCCGATTCCGTCGATGCCGCTCCCATAGCCGTCGTGACCGAAGCGCCGCTGACTCCGGACATTGTTGGGCAAGATGCCGCGAGCATCCCTCTTCTCACGGTCGAGCCGCCGAGCGCGGATACGGTTGCAGCCGAGTTGCCGCCGACCGTCGCAGTGCCGGCCGCGCCCAGGCCCAGCAAGGGGACGGTGGTTCTTGCCATTGGATTGCCGGGCTCGGGGAAAAGTTCGTGGTTCAAGCGGCACAACATTCGTCCATTGTCGAGCGACTTGTTGCGCGAACTTCTCTTCGACGATTCCGAGGAACAGCGCTTTCAGGATCTTGTGTTTTCAAACTTGCGCTCGATGCTGAAGGCGCGGCTGATTGCGCGCCGCCCCGTGAGTTATGTGGACGCCACCAACCTGACTCCGCAGGATCGCCATAGCTGGATCAAATTGGCGAAGGATTACGGATACGAGGTCCAGGGATTATTCTTCGATGTGCCGCTGGAAGTCTGCCTGGAACGCCATGCGCGCCGTGGACGCGTTGTTCCCGAAGACATCATGCGCAAGATGTCGGCGAAGCTGAAAGCGCCGACGTTTGAAGAGGGATTTTCGAAAATTATTGTGGTGCGGGTGAAGAAGAAAGAATAGGACGGGGCCAATCCTTCGTGCCTATCAGCGCGAGCCCGAGCGGAGCGAGTGGGTGAGGGCCCCCTACTCTCGGCACACATTTTCGGGCTAGGGTAATGCGTCAGAAATAGTGAACGTTAGATATTGTGCCTCGATTCGCGTGATCGGTGGTATCCGTCGGTGTATCCGGCGAGGAGTTCAAAGGCTTTACCACAGAGGGCACAGAGGAAACCCAACTCATAACGTCGATCTGCTTGACGCACCACCTAGGTGACATGTGCGCCGAAAGTCCGGGGAGAATTCCCTGAG
>JBAVYO010000378.1:0-3040 GCA_049698855.1 Terriglobales bacterium | reverse complement strand
GATGCCGCGCAATATCTAAAGTCGGTCGGAGCCGACAAAACACCTATGTTCGGCTTTCTTATGGGCACCGCCGGAGTCCAAGCTTATTTCGATCACAATATCTTCGCCAACATGCCGACGACCTATTTTCATCACGGCATGCCGCGCATCGGCACCAGACTCGACCTCGACGAGTTACATCGCGTCCAGCCCGAATACATCGTCCTCTATACACAGGACCCTGAGTTGATGCTGCAGGCGAATATTCCGCATTTTCGTGCGGAAGGCTACGAGATCGTTCATTTCTCGGACGGCTACTATCTCTTCAAACAGGGAGTCTTTGAACGAGACGTCTACTTCATCCTCCGCCGCACGCACGCGGGCGCGCCGGCGATCCTCCCGCCGCCCGGTTAATTTGTTTTCAACCGGTACACGACGAAATCGGCCGGCTCAACCTCGCGCCCCTCGAAGAACATTGTTCCTGGCGAAACATGTGCCGGAAGATACCCTAAGGAACGTAGAGAACGATCCTGCTGATTGAACACTTTGTTAGCAGCGGCAAAGTCTCCAAATTTTCCGCTTCTGGAGATGACTACCCATTTCGCCCCGTAGCAGTTCTGATCGTTCCGATTCGCCTTTTCAAGTCTCCAGAAGGCTTCCCCCTTTGGCCAGTTCTGATAGATGCTCTCTCGAAAATACGGCTGTACGGCCACCGCGTGGAAGCCGAACCCGCACGTATCGCTTACATCCGCGCCGACTGAGTGCAGGAAGTTCGCAGCGTCGAGGCTGCCTGAATACGGTCTGGAGTAATCCATAGCTAGGGTGCGTGCCGTCCAGTAGATCTGGATGGCAAACAGGCAGCTCAGTCCGAGTAAGACAAGGGCATACAGCGCGCCTTCAAATCTTGGGCGCTTTTCTGCCTTTTCCTTGCGAGGCCATGCGATCCAGAGAGCTGTAATCACGACGATCGTGAGTGCTCCGGAATGCCATAAATAGCCATACACTTCGGCGAAAAAAAGCAGCACGAACGCCGTGCAAAGTACAAAAGGCGGAAAACGATGGCGGTAAGCACACCATGCCGCGACAACCGACAGAAAGGCAAACGACGGAATGGTAGAACCGAAAAAAGCAAGTGAGATCGCACGCGACAGGTTTGAGAGGCCAAAGTTTTCGTGGGCCGGCCGGTCGAATCTCGCAAAGCTGCGGTCGGACGGAGGCCAGTTGACCTGGGCAACGAAAGCGAAAACTATGCAGAACACAACTGCCGCAATCAGCAGTTGTTTACGCATATTCGGCGGAATCTGTTTCCACGACCGGAAGGCATACCATGCGCGCGCCCCCATCAAACCTGCAGCCAGCATCACCCCCGCGGCACTGAGCAGCGCCAATGCGGATAATGCGGCAATGAGCCTCCATGGGCGCCGCTCGGCATCCGCAAAAAAATGAGCTCCCATGAAAGCGAACAAGGGAAGCAGCACATACGGCCGCGCCACGACTGCGTATTGGTAAGCCATAAAGTAAGTAAATGGGAACAGCACTCCAACCCAAAGTGGAAATGGGTTGAACCGGCAGAAGAACCAGCATCCCGCGAGCGCGCACAGGCCGCCAATCCAGCCGATCGCCTGATACGGGAGATGAAACCAATGGTTTGCCATCCAAAGGATCGTGAACCACAAGGGAGGATGACCTTCATAGGCTATCTGATGGAACACCAGATAGCGGTAGCCCAGGTCGCGGCTCAACAGCCAAGCTTGCGCCTCATCCGCCCACGGTTCGTGGTGAGTGATGCCGACTAGAACGGTCCCGCAGTACGCCGCCAGCGTCATGGCAATCGCGAACTGCTTGTTCGCGGAGAGTCGGCCGCCGCTCTTCTCCTCGCCAGACTGCGTCTCCGCTCCGCACGCTCCAGAGCACTTGCCTTCTTCGCTGCTCGAACCCGTCTCCATAGTTGCTACGATAGTTCCCAGGGCGTGTTAACACCAACTGGACCTTTGCGATATTGTGAAGCGGCGGAAATCGCCGAAGCCGGTGCCCTGAGCCTGTCGAAGGGTTTGCGCCCGCTCTTTGGGTGCTAACCTGGCCCCTTATACTCAGAAGGGCAGGTCAGGTGTGCCTCTTCTCGCGCTGCGAAGGAGAACCACTGTGTTCCTCCCAACTTTTTCATCACATTTTTCTCGTTCGCTCATCACTGACTCGCACCTCAATCGCTGCGAAAATACCTCGACAGTGCACCATCGAGAATTGCGCCAGTCTCCAGAGGCGAACGCATTTCCAACCACAAACTTTTCACCGCTCTTTGACAAAATATGCCACGGTCGCACCTTCGCAAGTGCACGCCAAACGAAAGAATTCGAGGCTAAGTCGAATCTTTTGAAGACTTTGCCCTTAACTGCCTTACTATCAATACTTTAACTCATTTTTGGTAGGGGGGGGGGCCCCCCACCTATTTCTGAATTCTTACCCGCGATGGGCCACATCCCGAGCGGCCTACATCGTTCGTGGAGACGAAATAGCTGGAGGGTCCTAACATGCTCTCCTGACAAACTCGACGTCCTCCGTTTCGGATTTCTCAACTTCGCCTTAATTCGGTTGTAACTCCACAATCAGCGCGCCTGGCGCATTCACCCACACATTATCCTGATACTTACTCGGATAGGTCTCGAAATAGAACCGCGCGCTCGCGTTGTCATACACCTTCGACCCGATCGTGAATGTCCCCGTCAACGTACCTGAGACCCTGGTCCCAATACTTCCATCCGGCAGTACCACGCTCTCAATCTGTGGCTGTGCGTTCCAGGTCGTAAAGAACCCATCGTAGGAGCACCCCGCCTTGCAAAAATCGGAATCGTTCAGCACCAGTAGCTCGCTCGCCCCGCTGCTTTTCAGAGTAATCATCTCCGCCGTATTCGGCGTGTTCTGGAACTTGTATTTCGCCGCCTGTTGCCATGGAATCCAAAAACCAATGGCCAGCGGAAAAGAATATTGGAGGATCTCACCCCCCATATTCGGCAGTACATACGCGACCGTGGTTCCTGCGGAGTAATACTGCGCGGAAAGGGGC
>JBAVYO010000377.1:0-10140 GCA_049698855.1 Terriglobales bacterium | reverse complement strand
GTGTTTGACATTCGATTGTTAGAGAACTTCTTGAAGCATATCAAGCATTGTCGAATTCCGGTGGTCGCGGGTATCTGGCCGCTGACCAGCGCCCGCAATGCCGAGTTCATGAAGAATGAGCTGCGCGTCTCCGTGCCGGACGAGATCCTCAACCGCATGATCAAAGCCACCACACCCGAGGCCGCGCGCGAAGAAGGCGTGGCGATTGCCCGCGAAATGCTTCAGGCCGTGCGAGATCGCGTCCAGGGGGCACAGATCAGCGCTCCGCTAGGCCGGTACACCTCGGCCGTCGACGTCCTTGAGGCTCTTGGCTCCAATCGTTCTACCACGGTGTAGCGGAAGTCATCAGGCTAATCCAGACCCGCCATCAGGCAACTGAAGTTCGAGTCCATTTCCACCAACTTAACGGCGCTACAGAGGTCGTGCCCTCCCCTCTTAATCTTAGGTTCCGACTTTTTCCACACTAATAGACATCTACGATCGGGGCACGTACTGATTAAACATGCAACAGTAACTCAGAGTTCAGTTTCGGAACTCCACTATGCGAGAAAATTATGCCTTCTATCAAAATTAACTGGACTTCTTCTGCGCAAAACGGCATTACAATATAGGCAGGAGCAAATGGATTGGTAAAGTTTGAAGACTGCCTCGAGCGGTTAGAGAAGATCGTCCTGGAACTGGAAAAAGGTGAGGTTCCGTTGGAAAAGTCCCTAACTCTCTTTGAAGAAGGCATGCAACTCTCCGCCTCCTGCCGGAAACAGCTGGAAGAAGCGGAAGGGAAAGTAGAGATTCTGTTAAAACAGAACGGAAAGCTCCAAACTGAACCGTTCGAGCCCCCGGCCGAGAAGGCGTTGCGCAAGTAACGCGATCGAGCTCGGATTTGATAACGCCTGTGGTAGCAGCTTGCTGTCCCAGCCAAAGGCCGCCGCACAAAGCGGTTGAACGAAGGGGGAATGTATGGAACCGCGGAAACTGGTTATTTACCAGAATGACCCCAGAACAGCGCAAGCCTTGGTGGTCAGTCTCTCTGAACATTTTTCGGTGAAGCTGGCGGTGCGGTACGAAGAAGTCCGCCCGGCCATTTCCCGGACTCATGCCGACGTTCTGATACTCGACATGGAATCTCAACCGAACGAGATCTCGCGTTTGCACCACGAGTTCCCGTCATTATGCATCGTGGGCACACATCGCCTGGCGGACGATCAACTATGGGCCGAGGCTCTGGGCCAGGGCGCAACCGATTTCTGCGAACCGCGCAATGACGTGATCATGCGCTCGGTATTGCACGAGTGCGCCCAGCACGCCGCCGCTTGAAGCCATCGAAGCGCGACAAAGGACGCCTGCGGGCGTCCTTTGTTATTTGCGCTGCGATTTTTTCTTCCGTTCTTTCCGCCGGATGCCGTAGCTATTTGTGTTGCGCCACAGCCATTCTGAAATCTCAGATTGTTATACTGCAAGGCGATGCTGAAACAAGTTCTCGATCAAGGACGAGCGGCTGCGGACGCCGCGCTCGAACAACTTTTGCCCCCGGCTACGCAACATCCCACATCCATCCATCAAGCCATGCGGCACAGCGTGTTCGCCGGCGGCAAGCGGTTGCGGCCCATTCTGTGCATGGAAGCCGGTCGCATGATCGCCGCTGTATCGCTGGCGCGCGAATCCCACGCTGCATCCGTGGCAAGCAGCCCCTGCTATGCCTCGCAGTTCGCGTCCGACATCGCCACTCTTCCTTCCGGAATCGAAAATCTCGGCGCCGCCCTCGAAATGCTGCACACCTATTCGCTGATTCACGACGATCTGCCCGCGCTTGATAATGACGACTTGCGCCGCGGCCGTCCGACGTGCCACAAGGCTTTCGGCGAGGCCACGGCCATCCTCGCGGGTGACGCTTTGCAGACGCAGGCTTATGAGGTGCTGGCGCAGATTCAATGTCCGGCCGAGGCGCGAGTTGCGATCATCCGCGAGATTGCGCACGCCACGGGCACCATCGACGGCATGATTGGCGGGCAAGTCGTCGATCTGGAAGCTGAGCACAAGAAGCCCGATCTGGCGACGCTTGAGTATATTCATCGCTCGAAGACTGCGGCGCTGCTCACGGCCAGCGTGGTGAGTGGCGCGATGTATGCCGGTGGCAGTAATGAGGATATTGAGCGCGTGCGAATCTATGGGCAGTCGATTGGCCTGGCGTTTCAGATTGTGGATGACGTGCTCGATGTGACCCAGACCTCCGAGCAACTCGGTAAGACAGCAGGCAAAGACACTGCCGCGGAAAAAGCGACTTACCCCGCTCTGTTTGGAGTTGAGGAATCTCTGCGCAAGGCCGATGCACTGATTGAGAAAGCCTGCGCTCGGCTCGATCCGTTCGCCGAACGCGCTGGCACGCTGAGAGAATTAGCGCACTTCCTGGTCGCGAGGAAGAACTAGAGCGGCGTCGATAGGAACTGGCCCGCGAGCATTGACTTGTCCCCGCATCCCGCATAACATTGCCCGATTCTGACTTCGCGGATCGCGCCCAAAGTCCCAGGTTCACACTGGTTTACATACCATGATTGGCCAAACCATTTCGCACTACCGCATCGTCTCTAAGCTCGGAGGCGGCGGCATGGGTGTGGTTTTCAAGGCGGAAGACACGCGCTTGGACCGCTTCGTGGCGCTGAAGTTTTTGCCGGAGGATCTAGCGCGCGACCATCAGGCGCTGGAGCGGTTTCGGCGCGAGGCGAAAGCGGCTTCGGCCCTTAACCATCCCAACATTTGCACCATCTACGACATTGGCGAGCAGGATGGCCGCGCCTTCATCGCCATGGAGTTCCTCGACGGCAATACTCTGAGACACGCGATTGCCAGCCATCCGATGGAGCTCGACACTTTGCTTTCGCTGGCCATCGAGATTGCCGATGCGCTCGATGCCGCGCACGCCAAGAACATCGTCCACAGGGATATCAAGCCAGCCAACATCTTTGTCACCGATCGCGGCCACGCCAAGATTCTGGATTTTGGATTGGCCAAGGTGACGGCCGGCGTGACCAGTTCGGCGGGAGTCACGCAGGCCACGGTCGAGTCCGACCATCTCACCAGCCCGGGAACGGCCGTGGGAACGGTCGCCTATATGTCTCCGGAACAGGCGCGGGGTAAGGAGTTGGACCCGCGCACCGACCTGTTTTCCTTCGGCGCCGTTTTGTACGAGATGGCAACCGGAACACTTCCCTTCCGCGGCGATTCGTCCGCCGACCTGTTTGACTCGATTCTTCACAAGATACCCGCCGCGGCGGTACGGCTGAATCCAGATGTCCCAGCGAAGCTTGAAGACATCATCAACAAGGCGTTGGAAAAAGACCGGGAACTGCGATATCAGCACGCATCCGACATGCGGGCGGATTTGAAACGGCTGAAGCGCGAGACGGAATCGGGCCGCGTGCCGCAGCGCAGCGACGAAACACCGGCAATCGGCGGCACAAGCTCCGCCAGCGGTGTTAGCTCACTGGCGGGTCCATCGGCCGCTGCAATCGCGGCCGGCCAATCTGGCATCTTACAATCCGCCGCGTCACAGCGCGCTGCATCTTCGACGCAAGGCACAGCGTCCTCCAGTTCGGTCTTGATCGCCGAAGCGGGCCGCCACAAGAGTGTCGTCTTTGCGGCAGTGGCCGTTGTCCTACTTTTGCTCGCCGCTGCCGGATTCGGGATCTACAAGTTTTTCGGCCACAACGCTCCGACAATCGACACTCGCGATATCAATATCCGGCCGCTCACGGAGCACGGACAGTCCGTCGGGATTGCCACCATCTCCTCCGATGGGCGATTGGTCGCCTATGTCCGGCGCGAAGGCGAACGCAGCCTGCGCGTGAAGCAGGTAACCACCGGCAGCGAGGTCACGGTTGTGCCGCCACAAACTGGGTTCTTTGGCACTGGAGCCACCTTCACCCCCGATGTCAACTATCTGTATTACACGCACGGCGATCCGGCGAACGCGAACAATATCAATCTCTATGCGGTGCCTTCTTTGGGAGGAGCATCGCGGCAGATCGCAAGCGATGTTACCAGCACGGTAGCATTCTCGCCCGACGGCAAACGCATGGCGTACCGCCGCACGATTAAAGACAAAACGGACTATCAGTTGTTGGTGGCAAACGCGGATGGCAGTAATGAAAAAGTCATTTTCCGCCGCCCCGACACCGTAAAACAACTTTATACTGATCCGTCCTGGTCGGTTTCTGGCGACCTCATCGCCGTGGGTGCCCTGGAACTGGGACAGAATGTAATTTCATCCATTCTTGTACTTACACCTGAAGGCAAGCTGGTCAGGAGTTTCCCTTTCCCTATGCTCGTGGTCCAGGTAGCATGGCTGCCCGATAGTTCCGGCATGTTCTTCATTGCCGGCGAAAAATCGACTGGGCTGCGTCCACAGATATGGTTCCAGCCTTACCCGGCGGGAGAGCCGTTCAAGATCACCAACGATTTGAGCCGGTATAGCTCACTCAGCGTTACAGGGGACGGCAAGTCGTTCGTGACCACTCAGGGTCGCCCCCAGGCAACGATATACGTCAGCGATTCTCCTAACGTTCTCAATGACAAGGTCGACTGGAAGCTGACTCCGATCTCCAACGAACAAGCAACCGGCTATTCCCTTTCGTGGACTGCGGCCGGCAAACTCATTCAATCCGACTCCGCGGCTCATAGCTACGTAACCGGGGCCGACGGATCGAACCGCGTCCGTCTGCTGGAGAATGACTACTGGACGGACGAACCAGTGGCCTGCGGCTCAGACGAGACGGTGATCGTGCCCATCATGAAGGAAGACAACGCCATGCACTTGTGGCGTCTGAATTCCGCAACCGGAGAGTTGAAGCAGCTCACCTCCGGAAAATGGGAATCGGGAGCTGCCTGCACGCCCGACGGCAAATGGGTGCTGTACTCCGCTATTGCGGCGGACGGACTTGATCGCGTTTATAAGATTTCGATTGACGGCGGAACGCCCGTGGAAATGGCGTCCAGAACCGATGCCAGGCCGGTGGTTTCTCCCGATGGCGCTCTTATCGTCTACGGCAAGACCGACGGGCAGGGAGCCAGCGCCAAGTCGAAGTTCGTAGTGCAGAAGCTGGAAGGCGGCGCGCCCGTACAGGAGATCGATGCACCTTCGACCTACAATCGGAGCCGCCTTGGATGGACGCCCGATGGACGCGCGCTGACCTTCATCAACAACACGACGGGCAATACGATGAATGTGTACATGCAGCCGCTGGCGGGCGGCGCGCCCGTGCAGTTGACTCACTTCGATTCCGAGCCCGCGGTCGTGTCCGCCTATGCCTGGTCGCGCGATGGCAAACAGTTCGCCGTCACTCGCTCCCGCTACAACGATACCGACGTAGTCATGTTTAGTGGTTTTCGTTAGACCGCACTTCCAAGGAATTGGAAAGGGGCATCGCTATGCTGACTCTTCAGACCAAGAACATCGATCCGGACATTGTGGTTCTTGAAGTCGCTGGGAAAATCACGATGGGCCGGGAGTGCAAGGAATTGGAGTGGTCCACTGAAACCCTGGTCCGCGAAAACAAAAAGAAAGTTGTCTTCGATCTCAGCGGCGTCACCCACATCGACAGCACCGGCATAGGGATTATTGTGATGTGCGCCGGCAAACTTAGGCAGGCCGGTGGAAATATGAGGGTCTGTGCACAGGGTCACGTCGAACAGGTTCTGAAGCTGACGAGTATCGACAAGGTCATCGAGATCCATCCCACGGTCGCGACGGCCGCGGCCGGACTTTAGTGGCTTGTCGCCGGACAATTTCTCTTGCCTTGTCATGTTGAGCGCAGCCGAGGCGTCCAGCCTGGGCGGAGTCGAAACATCCCTACTAACGAACTCACTGCGCAATGCCAATCGTGACTGCGAAATAAATTCCAGCAAGCGAGTATCAGTTTGCGCTTCCAGCCTCTTCGGGCTGCCTGGTATCGGTCCAAGTGACAATCTACCCAACTCGCCATTGCATCCGGCCCCAGCCGGCGCTAGAGTAGTCGAAGCTCTCGCGGTCTCCTACCTTCTTATTTCTTACCGTCGATTTATGCAGAATTGCTGCACTTCGTGTGCAATGGAGGGCGGTGGGCGAAATAGGACCCCAATATGTGGTGTTTTACTACTTGACCCATCCCCTCATTCGCCGTTAAAGTGAGTCAACGCTGTGGTGCGAAAGTCCGTTTCGGAGGACCGCACCCCGGCAATCGGTCGCAGAGGAACCTTGGCAGTTAACAGGTGGCGGTGAGCCGCCAGTGAACTGGGCCAAGCCCGGAACGACAGATTTGCAGTTGACCAGCCAAAGCGTACGCGGAGTCGATTCCGTGTAGACACGCACGCCGCGCAGAAATGCCGGCGCCGAGGACATACGCAGTACCCGAAGGAGTGACTTTGCTCAAACTAAAGAAACTGCAAATCCTGGGATTCAAGTCGTTTTGCGACCGCACCGAGCTGAAGTTTCATGGTGAAGGGATCGCCGCCATCATCGGCCCCAACGGCTGCGGCAAGTCGAATATCGCGGACGCCATCTCGTGGGTGCTGGGCGAACAATCGGCCAAGACACTGCGCGGATCGCGGATGGAGGATGTCATTTTTGCCGGCACACGCGACCGTAATCCCACGGGCATGGCGGAGGTAAGCCTCACGTTGATCGATCCGGAAGTCTACTCCGGCGCGGATTCGAACGCACCCACCGAGATCGAGATTCAGGACGACCTCGCGGACGAGAACTGGGACGAAGCCGAACTGCGTGCGCAGGCCGCGACTGAGACCGAGCGGGCAGTGGAAGAAGCTCAGCCGGGAAAAACCGAAGAAATAGAGGCCGCAGCGGCTGGCAGCAGTCCTGTCGAACGTATGGAGGCAGGGCCAATCGCCGTCCCGACCCCAGATGGGGGAGTGGCTGGGTTGCAGATCGTTCCCCCGCAAGTCGTATTGAAGATTCGCCGCCGCAAGTTCAACCAGCAACCGTCCCACGCCGGCGAAATTGCGGTAACGCGCCGCCTGTTCCGCAGTGGCGATAGCGAATATCTGCTCAATGGAAAGCTCTGCCGCCTGCGCGATATTCAAGAGCTGTTCATGGGCACAGGTCTCGGCCCGGAATCGTATGCGCTCATCGAGCAGGGACGCATCGGCCAGATTCTCAGCAGCCGCCCCACCGATCGCCGCAACATCATTGAAGAAGCCGCAGGCATCACGAAGTTCAAAACCAAAAAGCGCCTGGCCGAAGCTCGCCTGGAAGAAGCCAAACAAAATCTGCACCGTGTGAACGACATCTTTGAAGAAGTCACGCGCCAGATGAATTCGCTGAAACGCCAAGCCAGCAAGGCTGAACGCTATGGCCGGTTGCGCGATGAAATGCGCGCCAAGCTGCGTGTTGTGCTCGCCAGCAAGTTCACGCTCATGGACGCCGAGCGCCTCTCGCTTGATTCGCAGCTTCAGCAACTGGGAGATCAGATTCGCGAATTGACCGAGTCGGTGCAGCAGGCTGAGACAGAGCACTCCGAAGGCACGCAGCGCGGCTATGCGATCGAAACCGAGACACGCGAGAATCGCGACCGCCTGAGCCAAATCGCGATGGAGACCGACCGCGGCAAGGCCCGCATCAAAACCAACGAAGAACGCTCGGCGGAACTGTTCGTGCGCATGACATCGTCGGAAGCGGAGCTGGCGCAGGTGAATCACCGCCTGCACACACTGGAGGAAGAACTGGCCGAACATCAGCGCCTGCTAGATTCTGCCGCCACCGATTTGACCGCGGCCCAGCAGGAGCTCGCGCTTAGCCAGCAGGAAGCCACTGGCGCAGCGACCGAATTATCGGCGCTCGAACAGGGACAGGAATCCTGCCGTGCCGCCATTCTTCAGGCTGTCGGTCAGGCTTCGCAACTGCGCAATCAGCTCACGCAGTCACAGGAGCGGCTGGCGGGCATGGATCGAGAAGAGCAGCGGCTGCGCACAGAAATCGGAGGTGCGACCACGCAATCGGAGACTTTCGGCGGGCAACGCGGCCAGCTTGCGCTGGAATTCGAAAACGTTTCGCAGCGCGTGAATGCCCTCACAACTGAAATTTCCACACTGCGCGCAACTCTGGAGAATAAGCGCAACGAAGAGCGCGACACCAAAAAGCATCTCGACTCCATCCGCTCGGAATACGCGACTGCTCTGGGCAAGAAGGGCTCTCTTGAAGCGGTCATCGCCGAGCATGGATATTCAACTGAATCTGTCCGGCGGCTGTTTCAATCGGGCGCGCTGCAAGGCGGAAATACTCCTGCGGGCGTGCTGGCCGATTTCCTGGAAGTCGATCCGCGCTACGAGCGTGTGGTCGAGGATTTTCTCCGCGATGAACTTAATTACATCGTGGTGAAGAGCTGGGACGCCGCCGACGAAGGCCTGCGGCTGCTGCGCTCCGACGTCGATGGCCGCGCCACGTTCCTCGTGCATCCCGAAGATTCGCAGGCGAAGTTCTCGTTCGTCGCCGATGAGAGCACGCACTATGCGCCCGCGGACGACTCCGTGCTGCCGCTGAAGAAATCGATTCGCGTGCTCAACGGATTCGGCAAGTCGCTGGAAGTGATTCTGCCGAAGCTGGGCAACGGTTATATCGTGACGGATGCGGCGGTGGGCCGCAATCTTGCGCTCTCCAGCCCGGATGCGTTTTTCCTCTCGCAATCGGGTGAGTGCTTCCACAATGTGACTGTGACTGGCGGCAAGCAGCGCAGCGAGGGTCCGCTCTCCATGAAGCGCGAACTGCGCGACGTGCTGCGCCTGCTGGAAGATCTTGAGCGCGCGCTGCGCGAGAAGGAAATCCTGGCGCTTACGCTGGGCCGCGAAATTCGCGAAAACACTTCCCTGCTCGATCGTCTTGAAGAAGAAAAACGCGAAGCCGAGAAACAGGCGATGACGTCCGGGCATTTGCTGCGGCAACTGGAAAACGAGATGTCGCGCGTACGCGAGCGCATCGAAGTAATCGGGCGCGAACTACGGCGCCTGGCCGCAGAACGCCAGGGGCAGGAATCGTTGATCGCCACCCGCCAGTCCGAACTCGCCACGATCGAAGAGTCGCGCGCGCAGTTCGAATCACAGCTCGCCGCTGGACACGATCAGCTTGCCGCCCTGCGCAGCCGCCGCGATCAGGCCGCTGAAACCGCTTCGCAGCGCGCCGCTCGCGTAGCCACGCTGGAAGAGCGCCATCGCTCGGCAATCGCTTTGCTACAGCGTGTGCAGACGGTGCTTTCCGAAATGCGCGAGCGCGCTCTAGCCTTGCAGACACAGATGGAATCGGCCACCGCTGAAATCGCGCGGCGGCAAGAGGAGAACGTCCAACTCGCTGAACAACTCGTGCAATACGAAGCCGAGCGCAATGCCGCCGAAGCCCGCGACGGTCTGCTGCAATGCGAACTCGAACAACTGCGAGCGCGACAGGCCGAGATCGAGGAACTGTTGCGAAGCGTGCGCCAACAGCTGGATTCCGCCCGCGATCGCCGGGGCGAATTGACGGCGCAGGCAGCTAAGCTGGAATCCGATCTCCAGTACATGGCCGATACCTGCCTCAACGAACTTGGCATTGATCGTCCTGTACTCATGGCGGACACGACCATCGTTCCACTGGTTGGCGAAGAACTCGCCGCCGAAGATCAAAGCCATCGTGAGATGCGCGCGCGCCTCGACGCCATGGGCCCGGTCAATATGATGGCGCTCGAAGAATACAAAGAAACCGCCGAACGCCACGAATTCCTCTCAACACAACGCAAGGACCTGCTCGACGCAATCGAGAACACTACCGCCACGATCAAGGAGATCGACCAGGTTTCGCGGCAGAAATTCGAGGAGGCGTTCCACAAAATCAACGAGAACTTCCAGGTAACATTCCAAAAGCTGTTTGCCGGCGGCAATGCCTTCATGCGCCTGACCGATCTTGAAAACAGCGCGGAGAGCGGCATTGACGTCGTCGCCTCGCCTCCGGGGAAAAAGTTGCAGAACGTTCTGCTGCTTTCTGGCGGCGAAAAGGCGCTCACCGCGCTCTCTCTGCTGGTTGGGATTTTCCAGTACACGCCCAGCCCATTCTGCATTCTTGACGAAGTTGACGCGCCGCTCGACGAAGCCAACATCGGCCGCTTCACCGAACTGGTGCGCGAGATGAGC
>JBAVYO010000376.1:0-11974 GCA_049698855.1 Terriglobales bacterium | reverse complement strand
CTACTGGAGTGGGTTGTCTTAAGATCGAACACCCCGATCGAGGAATCCGGTTGAGCAATCTATCCGATCTGAGTCTTATCCTATGGTGACGATTCGCGATGTGGCGAAGGAGAGTGGGTTTTCCGCTACCACGGTTTCCATTGTATTAAACGACGCTCCCCTGGCCCGATATATTCCTAGCACCACAAAGAAGCGAATTGAAAGCGCCGCAAAACGGCTGGGCTACCGGCCCAATGTATTCGCGCGCTCGTTGCGCAGCCGGCGCAGCCACACGGTTGGAGTTATGGTTTTCGACGCAACCGACCCTTTCTGCACGCTGGTGTTGCGCGGCATTCAGAACTCGCTTTATCAGGCGTCGTATCTGCCGATCCTGACCGACGTGCAGAATGAACATGCGCGTTTCGAGCGATATCTGGAGATGCTGCTGGAGCGGCGCGTGGAAGCGTTGATCGTGGTCGCGAACTGGTTATTCGTGAACATCGAAGTCCTGGGCGATCTGGAAAAAAGCAATATTCCGACAGCGATGATCGGCCGCGAATTGAAAAACGAAGCCATCAGCTCGGTGATTGTCGATAACGAACTGGGCGGCCGCACCGCGGTCGAACACTTGTACGCTCTTGGCCATCGAAAGATCGCCTTCATTCGAGGCCCGAAAACTTTGACCGACAGCGCTCCCCGCTGGAAAGGCGTCCGCGCATTTGCAAAAGCTCGTGGGCTGCAATTGGATGAGCGCCTGATTGCGGATCTACCGGAATCGCGCGACCCGATTTCCAGCTTCGAAACCGGCTACGAACTCACCGAGGACATGCTGAAGACAAAACGGCCATTTACCGCTCTGATGGCGTTCGACGACATGACGGCATTTGGAGCGATCCGCGCGTTGACCAAAGCCGGGATGCGAGTGCCCGAGCAATGTTCGGTTGTGGGATTTGACGATGTCGCCGCGTCCAGCCTGTGCACTCCCGCGCTCACAACCATTCGTCAACCGATGGCGGTCATGGGGGCAATGGCGACCAGCATCGTACTCGAAGGGATCAACGCCGTGCTTGAGAAGCGCGAGATGCCCGCTGTGCACCGCAAAGTCGCTCCGGAGTTGGCCGTACGGGATTCGACGCGGCGAGTTGGTTAGGGTTCGACGATGGATTCTCAACAGAAAAAGGACTATTGAAAGCGGTATCCGGTCTTGAGTGCGCAGCGGTAGACGCGGCCTCGATCAGGATTGACCTCGGCATCGCAAGTGGCCCAACTCAGAAACAGTGCAGGACCTATTGGAAAAATGATGGTTTGGCCATCGAGATCGGCTTCCATGCTGACGCTTTCCGCATCGGACGGCAGAGTAAAGGAAAGTCCTTCGCCAAATATGACGGGATAGGACCAATGTTCGATTTGGCTGGCCATGGGACGGAAAACTTCGGCTTCTAACAGGAACGTGGCAGTGTCAGACCAGTCGCGGGCGGAGACGGTCATAATCTGGCCACCTTGCGACAGACGGTCGGAATCGATTTTCGTGAACGGGCAAGGGCCGGCGATGCAAGAGGCACGGCCGTCATGAAATTCGTTGCCGGCACCGGCGTCGAGTGAGGCTGACCCGGCAGCCGCCTTCCATTTCCCATCCGGCGAGCAGGGATGGTGTCCGTTGCAAGGCACGTTGCCCTTGTTCGCAATCTCGAAAGTCTTCACGGAGCTGCCAACATTGAGCTCGGTCATTGTCTGGCTCGTATATCTCACGCGCACATTGGCAATCTTTACCTCGGGCTGATCTGGCGGCGAAGGATGAGTGGACAGCGGGACGAGGTGAACAATGTAAAGCTTGCTGCCGACGAAATCGTTCACGTCGAGCGGCCGATACTGCGAGTCGCGAAAGTGCAGGGTAATGGCATGGCCCTGGCGAATCGGCTTGCGCAATTTGAGAACGAAAAAGCCGTCAGAATTGGATGTGGACTGGGAAAGACCCAACTCCCCGGCGGAAACTTGGACTCCGGGGATTGGCCGTTGCTTGCGTGGATCGGAATCCTCGCTCAGGACCGCTCCGCGGAGAGAGAGAGGCCTTTGCCGGTGCCACTCAATCAACGCGATGGTGCTGCCCGTGAGCAGGATGGCAACCAGTAAGGCGATCCAAGCCTCGATTTTGTGGGAGCGAGTCATCTGAAAGTAGTCTTGATTGTTTCATAAGATGAAAGAGGCGCCCCGAACGTTTCGGCGATTACTGCAACGGAACGGGGTTTCTTCGCATCCCTTAGGAGTGTTCCAAGTTCGACGATGCTGGGACTTCTTGCTGTTCCTGTGTAGCGCTTCGCTTGAGCAACTCCGCCGATCCGAATTTTCGTGATTCAACTTTCGTGATCTTCGGAAACGCAACTCATGACCGATCGTAAACGCCATTTTCTAACACGACGAGACGTGCTGCGGCAGATGCTGGGGGCGAGCCTTTGCCTTCCGGCTGCTGAAATTTTTCCCGGCTTGCATTTTGAGATGCGCGGGGCCACTCAGATCAACCGCGGTGCAGGGATTGGGGTTTTGTCGGCCGAAGACGACCGATTTTTGAACGACATAGAGCACGCAAGCTTCCTCTTTTTCTGGGAACAAGCCAGCCCCAAGACGGGGATGGTTAAGGACCGTGCGAATGTCCGCACCAACGATCAGGGAGGGGCGTCCAGCATCGCGGCAACCGGGTTCGGCCTGACGGCTCTCTGCATTGGAGAGAAGCGCGGTTTTGTTTCGACCGAAGATGCGCTGGAACGCGTATTTGCCGCGCTTCGCTTCTTGTGGAGGAAGTTGCCCAATCACCGCGGATTCTTCTACCACTTTGCCAATCCGGAGACGGGGGAACGGATGTTCGATTCCGAAGTATCGTCGGTGGATACGGCAATTCTTCTCTGCGGGATTCTGACGTGCCGCGAGCATTTCCGTCATTCCGCGATCGCGGAACTCGCCAACCTGATATTCAACCGCGTGGATTGGACATGGCTGTCTGAGGACACTTCTCTGCTCACGCATGGCTGGACGCCAGAGGTCGGCTTTTTACCATCGCGGTGGGATTATTACAGTGAGTTGATGATGATGTACCTGCTGGGGATGGGTTCGTCGTCCTATCCACTGAAGCAAGAGGTGTGGAACGCCTGGAAGCGACTGACGTTTGAGTATGACGGCATTCGCTATATCGGATCGTTTGCACCGCTGTTTGTGCATCAATATTCGCAGGCATGGTTTGACTTTCGCGGGCGGCGCGACAAGTATGCGGATTACTTTCAGAATTCGGTGGCAGCAACGGAAGTGCATCGGCGGTTTTGCCTGGAGTTGGGCAAGCAATTCCCCGACTACAGCGATGATCTGTGGGGAATCACGGCGTCGGATTCCGAACGCGGCTATATCGTGTGGGGCGGCCCACCGGCGATGGGGCCGATTGATGGGACGGTCGTTCCGAGCGCGGCCGGCGGGTCTTTGCCGTTCTTGCCCGCCGCCACGATGCGGGTGTTGAAGACGATTCGATCTCGCTACGCGGGGGCGTGGACGAAGTATGGATTCGTGAATGCATTGAATCCACTCAAGAATTGGTACGATTCCGACGTGATTGGAATTGATACCGGCATCACCATGCTGATGGCCGAGAACCTACGCACAGGTTTTGTTTGGGAGACGTTCATGAAATCACCCGAGGCGCAGCGCGGAATGCAGCGCGCGGGGCTGGCGAAATATTGAAAGCGGTAGCGTGGTTCCTCGCAGTTTCAGAATCGGCAGACGACTGAAGCCACAGTTGGACGAACCGCGTCCTGCGCACCGCAAGTGTCGCGACACGATTGTTGGCTTTCCGGTCGGCTCTCGCCAACCACCATCGCACTCCCTTCATCCAAAAGGCGCGTACAATTTGCCAAAGCTTCGTTTGGCGCGCGGCTGAGCGGTTCCAATCATGGCTGAAAAACAAGAATTCTGGCGCGGATGGCGCGAGCGGATGGCGGCGCTCCGCAACGTCCCCGCGGTGCTGGGTTTTGTATGGAAGTCGGGGCGAACCGTTGTTGTGCTGGGGCTCGTGTGCCGGGTCGTGGCTTCTCTTTTGCCCCCGGCGCTGTTTTGGGTATCGAAGCTCATCATCGATACCATCTTCCGCATTCTTACAACTCACCAGGTAGCCGGCTCCAGGCTATGGTGGCTGGTGGCGGCGGAGTTCGCGCTGGCCGTGGGCACGGGCGTTCTTGCCCGAGCGATGGATTATCTCGATGCGGTGCTGGCCGGCAAATACACGAACTACATCAGCGTGCGGGTCATGGAACAGGCGGCAGGGCTGGATCTGCTGGCGTATGAAGATCCTGTCTTCTATGACCGGCTGGAACGGGCCCGCGTTCAGGCGACGGATCGGCTGTTCATGATCCAGGCGATGGGAAGGCTGATCCAGCAGGTGATTACGACGATCACGCTGTCGATCTCGATTATGGTTTTTTCGCCTTGGCTTTTGCTGCTGTTGGTCGTCGGCGTAATTCCGGCATTTGTGGGAGAGACTCACTTTGCCTTTCTGGGATATGCCAAGAATTTTGGCCAGACACCGGTGCGACGGCAGCTTGAGTACCTTCGCATTTTGGGGGGGAGCAAGGAAGCTGCGAAGGAGTTGAAGCTTTTCGGCTTGAAAGATTTTCTGACGAACCGATTTAAGAAACTCTCGAACCAGGTTTATGAGGAGGATGTGGCACTCGCACGCCGCAAGGTGGTTGCAGGCTCGGTGCTTTCGGCGATCGGCACTGCAGGCTACTACACCGCATACGTATTCGCGGTTTGGAAAACAGTAACGGGCGTATTCACGTTCGGCACACTTACTCTATTGGCAAATGCGATTCGAGAGGCTAGCTCGAACCTTCAGCAAACTTTTTCCACTTTGTCCACAATTGCCGACCAGGCTTTATTCCTCACCGATCTGATTGCGTTTTTCGAGATGCAGCCCACAATCAAATCGAAGCCGAACGCGTTACCGGCGCCGCGTCCCATCCTGCGCGGATTTGAATTTCGCAATGTTTCTTTCCGCTATCCCGGCAGCTCTCGCCTGGTTTTGAACGAATTGAATTTTCATTTGCGTCCGGGCGAACGTGTCGCGCTGATCGGAGAAAACGGCGAGGGGAAGACAACGATCGTAAAGCTGCTCACTCGCCTTTACGACCCGGTGGAGGGGCAAGTGCTGCTCGATGGCGTGGATCTGCGCGAGTACAGCCTGGAATACTTGTATCGCGAGATTGGCGTGATCTTTCAAGACTTCATGCGATATGAAATGACGGCGCGGGAAAACATCGCGGTGGGCCGAATCGAGGAAGTGGCGAACTTGCCTTTGCTGCGGCAGTCTGCGCAGAAAAGCCTGGCAGACGAAGTGGTGGACAAGCTCCCTTCAGGATATGAGCAAATGCTTGGAAGGCGCTTTGATGGCGGCGTTGATCTTTCGGGAGGCGAATGGCAAAAGGTGGCGCTGGCGCGCGCGTATTTACGGGATGCGCAGGTGCTCATTCTGGATGAGCCCACTTCCGCGCTCGACGCACGCAGTGAGTATGAGGTCTTCCAACGTTTTGCAGATTTGACCGCGGGAAAAATGGCCTTATTTATTTCACATCGATTCTCGACTGTACGAATGGCTGACCGCATTGTGGTGCTGGAGAACGGGCGCATTGCCGAAGAGGGAGATCACGAGACCCTGGCTCACCTGGGCGGACGCTATGCGGAAATGTTCGAGCTACAGGCGGCCAGTTATCGATAGACGGATAGCGATTCGGACAAGCAATGACCGGAAGGCTAAGCGCGCGGACGTGCAATCGATCGTTAACGACGAATGGTCTTGATCGGCAGGGGCGACTCGTAAGGACGGATATAGAATGGTTCCAAGAACACAGACGGGGATTATCGAGGAAAAAGAGCATCGGCATTTCTCCGCCACTAATGGCACCCCGTCTAGAACCATGCGCGATGCGGCCATGGAGTTGGCCGGAGGTCTCGTTTGGCTACCCGGCGCCTCTTCGGAGACGTTCCCGACGCGGTGCAAGAAGCTGTCCGCGAATTTAAAGATTCTGGTTGAGCGTCTTCCCGCAGCCTCGGCGCAATCGCCAGGCTCAGAAGGAGTGCTCTGGCTTCGTGACAACACACAGCAACTCTCTGCGGCGGTGCGCACGGTATCGGCCGACCTTGGGCGTCTCACGCGAATTCCTCATGTTACGCGGAAAGAAGAAGTCGTTCCGAGAGTGCTGGCGATCGCGGAGGGATATCTAACTGAAACGAGCAGCGAGTTTCGCGAAAACGAATTCACGGCATTTTGTCTGGCTTTTGAAGGAGTCATGCCGCTGGAATTTGATGAAATCGGCGCACTGGTACCAGCACTGAAGCTTGGACTAGCGGAGCAGATTGTCGAGCAGGGCAAATACCTCGTCAGTCATGCCGCTGACAAATCTGACAAGCGCGTGACCACGTGCATACGAAGCTTGCAAAACGCTACGCAGACGTCGTGGGAGGAAATACTCGAACGGCTGGTTCCTTTCGACAAAGTGCTAAGGGAAGACCCCACGGGCGCATACGCCGCCATGGATGTCGAGAGCCGAAATCTGTATCGCGCGAGAATCTCGCGATTTGCAAAGCGCTCCGATCGAAGCGAAATAGAAGTAGCGCAGGAAGCGCTCGCGTTAGCGCGACAAGCCTATGCAAGAGACAAAGGCGACTCGCGGATTCGCTTGCGAGAATCGCACATTGGCTACTATCTGATTGGCGAAGGCGCCGAGATTCTGGGCCAGAGAGTGGGGTTTCATCCGACTTTTGGAGAGCGTTTCCGGGCGGGATTGCGGCGCCATCCCGACGAGTTTCTTCTCCTCGGTATTGCCGTTCTGACGTTGGCCGTCATGACCGCAGCTGTTTGGTTGCTGACTCCTGCTACAACCTCGCCGCTGATCATTATGCTTTCGATGTTGTTTCTTTTACTGCCGAGTTCGCAAGCGGCGATGCAGGTCATGAACTATCTTGCGACGAACCTCCTGCCAGCGGCAACATTATCCAAACTCGACTTTTCGAAAGAAGTTCCGGACGATTGCGTCACGCTCGTGGCTATCCCGACGCTTCTGCTGAATGAGAAGCAGGTCCACACTCTGGTGGAAGATTTAGAGGTGCGGTATCTGGGGAATCACCACCGGAATATTCACTTTGCGCTGGTCTCCGATTTGCCGGATTCGCCGCAGCCGGCGAGCGAAGAGAACGCCTTGGTGGCGCTTTGCTCAAAATTGATCAGCGAACTCAATGACCGATATGCCGCGAGGAACAGCGGTTCGTTCTTTCTTTTCCACCGGCACAGGGTGTACAACCCCCGCGAGCGAGGATGGATGGGGTGGGAGCGCAAGCGGGGCAAGCTTCACGATTTGAATCAATATCTTCGCGGGCGATATGACAGCTTTCCGGTAAAGGCTGGAAACCTGTCGCTTCTATCCAACGTTCGCTTTGTGATCACGCTCGATTCCGATACAGAACTGCCACGCGGTTCGGCGCACCGCATGGCGGGGGCAATGGCGCATCCTCTGAACCAGGCCATCATTGATCCGGTGAAAAACATCGTGGTTGCCGGATATGGCATTTTGCAGCCCCGCGTCGCGATCAGCGTGCAGTGTACGACGCGGTCGCGGCTCGCAGCCATTTTCGCGGGCGAGACCGGGCTGGATCCTTACACCCGCGCCATTTCCGATGTTTATCAGGATCTCTATGGAGAAGGCACATATGCGGGCAAGGGCATCTATGAAGTGGATGCGATGCTGCGAGTGCTGGACCATCGCTTTCCGCGAAACGCTCTGCTTAGCCATGACCTGATTGAAGGGGCATATGCGCGCGTGGGACTCGCCACAGACATTATTGTGATTGAGGACTATCCCACGCATTACAGCGCCTACAACCGGCGTAAGCACCGTTGGCTGCGCGGCGACTGGCAAATTGTGCAATGGCTGAGGGACCGGGTGCCGAATGAATCGGGAGCGCGAGTTGCGAATCCAATTTCGCTGGTTTCGCGTTGGAAGATACTCGACAATCTCCGCCGCAGCCTGATTGAACCAGCGACTTTTGCGTTGTTTCTGTTTGGCTGGCTGGCGATGGGGCGTCCGCTGCTGTGGACGCTGGTCACTGTCTGCATCCTTTTCTGTCCGGCATGGTTCGAGTTTGCGTTCATATTGACGCGAGCCGCAATGGCACGACAAATGCGCGTTGCGCGCGAGGCCGTGAACGACGTCCTTACAGCCAACTTAGCAATCCTGCTCACGCTGACGCTGCTCGCACACCAGATGCTGCTATCTCTGGATGCCGTGGTGCGAGCTCTCGTGCGCCATCTGGTTACGCGAGAACACATGCTGGAATGGGAGACGGCCGCCGAAGCGGAGATTGGAGAACGCCGAGCAGCTTTCGACCGCTACATCGACTGGATGCCCGTTCTCGCCATCGGTCTGGGCACGCTGATCTGGTTAGTCCAGCCGCGGGCTTTGCTGGCCGCGGTTCCGATTCTTGTGTTGTGGGCTTGCAGCCAACGGTTGGCGGTCTGGCTCAATGCTTGTCCGATCGAACCTTCGCCGGCAATCACTGATAAGGATGCATGGCTTCTGCGGAAGTCGGCATTGTATATATGGCGATACTTCGCGGAATTCTCGAATGAAGAGCACAACTGGCTGATCCCAGATAATGTTCAGGAGGAGCCGCAACGCGTAGCGGGGCGCGTATCGCCAACCAACGTGGGGCTTCTTCTCAACGCACGGCAAATTGCGAACGAACTCGGCTATCTCACTCTGTCGGAGATGGTGGAACTGACGCGGAAAAGTCTTGATACGATGGCACGGCTTTCGAAGTACCGTGGCCACTTATTGAACTGGTATGACACTCGCACGCTGGAAGCGAAAGCGCCGTTTTTCGTCTCCTCAGTCGATAGCGGCAACCTGGTGGCGTCGCTGTGGACGCTGCAGCAAGGCTGCCTGGGACACTTGCATCGGCCGCTGATTACAAGAGAATCGGCTGAAGGGTTGCTGGACCACATTAAGATTCTCAACGAACTGCACGCGATCCCGAAGCGCGCGATGATGCGCTGCGAGATCGAGTTCAAGGGCGAACATTGGCTAGATTGCTTCTTGAATTTCCCGGTAGAGATTCTAAACAGCGACCGTGCCGACTCTGAGCGCTCCCCTGATATTGGCTGGTTCCGGACACAGGTGCATTTGCGTGTGGAGAGCGTTCAGCAAATGGTGCGAGCATACTTCCCCTGGATGCTGCCGGATTTCGCCGCAGTTCGGACTGAATTAGCCGCAGGGATGAACTCGGGCGCCGATCGAACTTTCTCCAATCCGAGTTCCATTGACACGATCACTCTCCAGGAACTGCCCAGTCTTATTGCGGGGCTGGAATCACGCCTGTCCGACCTGCTTCTACGTGCTCGGAATGGAAATGCAGGGGCTGCCGAGCTGCTTGGGCCACTCTTGCAAACGGCGAAGCAGAATACTCTCGATCTTATCGAGACCCTGCGACAAGTGAGCAGGCAGAGCGGCAGCTTAGCGGAGGAGATGGACTTTTCGTTCCTGCTCGACACTCAGCGCCTGCTGCTGTCGGTGGGCCTTGACGCTCAGTCCGAGGAGTTGCAACCTTATTGTTATGACTTGCTGGCCACCGAGCCGCGAACTGCGGTTTTCGTTGCCATTGCAAAAGAAGACATTCCGCAGGACTGCTGGTTCCGGCTGGGACGACCGTACGGGCGCGATCACGGAGCCCCGGTACTGCTTTCGTGGACAGGCACTATGTTTGAATATCTGATGCCTTCGATCTGGCTGCGCTCATATCGCAATACGCTGCTCGACCGGGCAAATACGGCCGCGTTGCGCTCGCAGCAGGTTTATGCGGGCAGCAAAGGGATTCCGTGGGGCATTTCCGAATCCTCAAGTTCTGAGCGTAATGAAGAAGGTGAGTATCACTACGAGGCCTTCGGCGTGCCCTGCCTCGCACTCAAGAAGAATGAGTCAGCCCCATTAGTGATCTCGCCGTACTCGACGTTTCTGGCGTTGAGCGTGAATCCCCAAGCCGCATTGCGCAACCTCCAGCGGATGAATTCGCTTGGATGGTTCGGCCCGTACGGCTTCTACGAGGCGGCAGACTATCGTGATTCACATGGTCATTTCTTCGGTACCTATTGTGTTCTGGTTAGATCCTGGATGGCGCACCATCAGGGAATGAGTCTACTTTCTCTGGGTAATTTTCTCTGCGGCTCGGTCGTGCAACGATGGTTCCGTTCTGACCGGCGCGTGCAAGCCACAGAACTTCTTTTGCAGGAAAAGCCGGTGTCGCAACCGGTGTGAATCCGCTCCCGCTAGTCAGTCGCGTTTGGGCCATTCGGCGCGCGACGCGGATCGCTCACGAACTTTCCCCTGAGGATTATATGTGTCGCGCGAGCGTACTTCGCGAGACTGGAATCTGCGGCGAAACAGCTTCCAGCTCGCCGATTGCGCGTCAGGGCATACATATCGACAGTCGCCGCAAGGGTTGTGCTCAAGCCGCGAGCAACAATTCACGCATTCTTGCCTTGGCCTTGTGAAGTTGAGACTTCGAGGTTCCAACAGAGCAGCGCAGCAGTTTGGCTATTTCGTGATGTTCGTAGCCTTCGACTTCGTGGAGGACAAAGATGGTTCTGTATCCGACTGGAAGTTCCTTCATGGCACGCGTCAGGGCAATTCGGTCGACGGACCCAGACAAACGATCGTCGGGCTTTCCAAGTTCTCGCTTTCGCGAGTCGGGAGCCTGACTGACTGGTTCATCCAGCGACAGTTGCCGCACTCCCTTTTTGCGAAAGTGCATGAGAACGGTGTTGACCGCGACTCGATAGAGCCAGGTTGTAAGAGCCGAATCTCCGCGGAAACTGGCGAGCTTGCGAAACACCTGGAGAAACGCCACTTGAGTAAGGTCCTCGGCCTCAGCCGTGTTGCTCGTCATGCGGAGGCACAGAGAGTAGACCTTGGCTTTGTGCGCGTTAAACAGGGAGGCGAAAGCGTCCGCGTTGCCCTGTTGGGCCATCTGCACAAGTTCCATGTCGGACATGCGCTGAGCGGTGCGGTTAGAGTCGTTTTTCACTGAAGTCCCCTTTCCGTGTGTCGTCATGAATGTTCGATCACTCCCATCCACGAATTGCAGCGTATCGGCAGGGAAGGCGACGGTCCATCCGGTCCTATGTGTACGGAACACGATTCCTTGCTGTAAAACGTAGGGCGCGCAGCGACGTTAGATCGTATCTGGTACGTTGAGCAAAGTTGGCAATTGTGCAAATGAGACCGAACTTAGGTCGTCGGTTCGCCTGCCCGAATGCTGCCCACAGACCATGAATACGGCGGGTGGATCGAGCATAAAATGCTCTATCGCCCACCGTCGCGATTAAGTGGTCGTGACGAGGTTAACTAGCCTTCAAACGGCCCGTTGGGGTAGCTCGATCATAGTGAAGGCTGCACCACGTGCACGATGTTGTTGCGAACGGCGTAAAGCACCAGATCGCTGACGGAATGTAGCTCAAGTTTGCGCATGATGTTGGAGCGGTGTGTTTCCGCAGTCTTCACGCTCAGGCCGAGGGCGACCGCAACTTCCTTGGAGCTTTTGCCCTCCGCCAGGAGCTGGACGATCTCTCTCTCACGGGGAGTCAGCCGGCCTCGCGTTGGCGAGTCCTGTTCGGGGACTCTATTATCCCGGCGCAGGTAGCCTTCGAGCACCATCGATGCGACCTTGGGAGTGAAGTAGATCTTATCCCGCCGCAGCGCCTCGACAGCGGCCACCAGGTCACGAGCTGCGTCCGACTTCAGGAGAAATCCACGAGCCCCGGCGTTGAGAACTTCCTGGACGACCTGATCCGAATCGTGCAGTGTAAGGATGAGGATTTTCGTCTGCGGATTTGCTTTCAGAATCTGCCTTGTCGCCTCCAGCCCGTTAAGGCTGGGCATTCCGATGTCGAGGATCACAACCTCGGGCTTCAACT
>JBAVYO010000375.1:0-6597 GCA_049698855.1 Terriglobales bacterium | reverse complement strand
GCCCGTTCACCACCGCTTCCCATACATGTCGCGTCTCGAGTGTCTGCGGCTGCGAAGCCCAAGCCATGCTCACGCCCAGCATCATCATCAGCATGATGGCGACCAGCAATGTACTTATCCTGCGATTCATAACCTCTCCTTTAGCTCGCTTGTTCGCAATCGTTGGCATCCACCCCTCCGCCGGGAGTACTTACTTCACCTTTTCAGTTAATGTCGCCGATGTCGCTGCATTGAAATAGCTGTCGCCCGAGTACACGGCAACGATCTTTTGACTGCCTGTGGCCAGTTCTGAATACTGCAGCGTCACGACTCCGTTCACCAGCGTTACCGTCCCTAGCTTGGTGGATCCGTTTTCGAACGTGATCGATCCGGTGGGCTGGCCCGCACCTTTCACCGCCCCTGTCACTTTGGCCGTAAACGTAACCGTCTGCCCGGGCTGTGAGGTTTTCGGGCTGGCACTCAAGGTCATTTTGGTGGCACCGAGATTCCGCATTAGATACACATCGAAACCGGTGCCATAGGATTCGCCAGCCGCGTCTGTCATCAAGATGTCGGCCGATCCCGGAAGCTGTCCCGAGAACGACGCTACGCCGATAGCAGCCAATTCTGTGTTAGGAGTTGCACCCGGCAACGAGTAGAACGTGGGTACTCCCAACCCTCCCGTCCCATAGCCGGCGTTGAGCAGGATGTCCAGGCCAACATTAAAGTCAGGCATGGCAACGTCAGGTAACCCGTCCCCGTTGAAGTCCGCTACCACGACTTGACCAGTTCCATAGCCGGCCGCATACGGGCCCGGATTCTGGAATGTGCCATTGCCATTGCCCAGGATGACGAAAAGCCCGTATTCTGCACCGGCAATCAGGTCGAGATTGCCATCTCCATTCATGTCGGCAACTACTACCGAAAGGGCGTTGTCGTAGAGTGGAGCATTTCTAATGGGGGATTTAAACGTGCCGTCGCCGTTCCCCAGATATACCCAGAGCGAAGTGCCGTAGTAAGTAATGTTATTTACAACGAGATCGGGCGTACCGTCCTTATTCAGATCCGCTACCGTCAGAGTGTAGGGGTAGCCCGTTGTGTTCAATATAGTCGACTGCTGGAAGGTCCCGTTTCCTTGGCCCAAAAATAAAATGACTTCGCCGGGATCCGCCTGCTCGTCTGTGATTTGATTTGAGCCGATTGCGACCGCGAAGTCGAGCTTGCCGTCTCCGTTGAAATCTGCCGCCACCACCGAAGTTGCCAGGTTGAGACCGACTGTTGGAAAAGTGGCAATCGTAACCGGGGCGCCAAACGTGCCATCGCCGTTGCCCGGCAAAAACACCACACTGGAGGCAGAACAGCAGGCTTCGGCAGCCTCGTCGATAACTAACAGGTCTTCTTTGCCGTCACCGTTGAAATCGCCAACGGCCAGCGCTTGAGGATAAGAGCCCGCCTCAGAGAAAAGAACCGGCTTGAAGGTTCCGTTGCCCTTGCCGAGCAACACGCCAACTGTCCCGTCATGAAAGTTGGCCGTTACAATATCCACCTTGCCGTCGTGGTTGAAGTCGCCTTCCGCGGTCGCGACCGGCTCAAGCCCCGTCACATACTTGGAGGTCATGAACTCCACTGCCGCACTGGATCCCGCCGTTGCTGCCATTGGCCTCTCGCCACTCTCCGCTCTGAACCGTACGGGTGCGCCGCCAGGGACTAGCAGTTGGCTTTGTCCGGCAGCCCACACGCAAATGAGTCCGAGAAAAACAGCAAGGTCCGTAGCTCGTCTTACAATTGTGGTGAACTTCTTGTACATAACTTGTCCCCTTCTTTTTCTAGCGAACTCTGACTTTGAGTTCCGGCTTCCCTGCCGCACTCTGTATCCCTCCGGAGCAACAGGCCGCTAGGGTCTAATCTCAAACACTTCGCCCGACTTGGGTCCCCCAAGATAACCCCCAGCTGTCATGCCATACAGGTTGCCACTCGCGTCCATGGTGAGCCCGTTGTAGCCGACATTGGCGCCGTTCGTACCTCCTTCGAAGCTGTAGATGGTTGTTTCCTCCCACTGGCCGTTTTGGCCCGGGGTGAGCGAAAATACCGTGCCGCACCCTTCGGTGTCGCAAGCCGTGCCGCCACCTCCCTCTACTGTGTCGCCGTAAAACACTCCATTTCTTCCTTGGGTAAGTCCCCAGGCTGGATAATTTCCGTCATTGCCGTTATGGATTCCGAAGCTATAAAGCGTTTGCTCCCCATATGTGTTGGTCTTAGCCGAGTACACCAACTCCCATACCGCACCGGTATTACTTGCCCCGCCGATATAGGCCACGCCGTAAAGATTGCCGGCGCTATCCGCCACAATACTCCCCCCGTCCGCATTAGGTTCACCACCGTCCAGTCCGCCGGTAAATGTATACAACGTTTTGTTCGTCCACTTCTTTCCCGTGCTGTTGGCCTGCAACTCCCATATCAGCCCATAATCCGACGCACCTTGGCTGTTTGCAAACCCGATCAGGTTCCCTCCGCTGACAAGAATCTCTCCCCACGGTCCGTAACCGCTCTTACCATAGTGAGAGAAACTGTAGAGCACAGTTTCCTTCCACTCCCCACTGGATGTGGGCGACAACTTGTAGACCGTGCCCGCCCCAGCCGACTCATTTCCGGTCGTGGCGCAAAACGTCGCTGCTGCACCCGTCCCGCCGCAGCCTGTAACTCCGTAAAGATTGCCCTCCGCGTCCATGGTTACCCCACCGCTTGGCCCAGCGCCGTCGCCGCTGCCCGGCCAACTGAAGCTGTAGAGTATGGTTTCCGTCCAACGGCCTTCCGAGTTCGGCGATAGTTTGTATACAGTGCCGTTGTCGAATATTCCACCCCCCGCGGTAGTCCCGTAGAGATTGCCGTTTTTGTCCATCAGAAGGCTGCCAGAGGGCGTTCCCCCATCTCCGCTGTACCTCGGGCCAAAGTTATGAATAACAGTCTCGGTCCAGCCGCCGCCCTCAGTTGGGGAAACCTCGAACACGGCACCGGCATCATTCGCGCCCCCATACTCCGTCTCGCCGTAAAAGTTTCCCGAACTGTCCACTACGCCACGGTTCCAATATGGGGGACCCGCATCATTAGGAGTGCCGGCAAAAGTCCATAACACATTGAACGTGGCTGTTTCCGGCTTCGGTTGCTGCAGCACTTTCAGTTCGCCGGCTGATGCTTCGTTCACCAGAATGAGAGCCGCAAGTATGATTGCCGACTTCGTTACGAATCCGAATGAAAGCTTCGTGCGCCCCATATAACTCCTTCTTTGCTTCCCAGCTTCTTTGTTATGTTCCCCGGACTTGGCCGATTTCGATCGGCCAAAGTCCGGAGGTCTGTCACAGTTGCAGGGTTGTTGTCTCGACCAGCTTCGCTTCCTACTCGCTGGCCGCGGTTACTGTCTGCACGAGGGTCTTATCACTGGTTTTGAAATCCGTCGTCGCCCCGTACACCGCTTTCATCGTGTGTTTACCTACTGTCAGTGTGCTCGTGCTATACGTCGCTACTCCCGATGCATTCAGCGTGCCTGTTCCCAGCTCTGTCGTTCCGTTGTAGAACGTCACCGTCCCTGTCGGCACTGCCGTGCTGCCCGTCGCTTTCACCGTCGCCGTGAACGTTACACTCGTTCCCGATGTCGATGGATTGAGTGACGATGTCAGCGCCGTCGTCGTCGCCACCACCGTTACTGTCTGCGTCGTCGTGCCCGAGCTCGGCGAAAATGCGCTGTTCCCCGGATACGACGCTTCAATCGTGTGCGCGCCCACCGCCAGGGGCGTCGTCGGGCTATACGTCGCGATTCCGGAGGCGCTCAGCGTCCCCGTTCCCAGCGTCGTTGACGTCTTTTCGTCGATGAACGTCACGCTCCCCGTCGGCGTGCTGCCCGTCGCCTTCACCGTCGCCGTGAACGTCACGCTCACTCCATACCCGGCCGAGGCCTTCGACGACTTGACCGTCGTCGTCGTCGTCAGCTTCGTCCCCGAGCTTACCGTCTGTGGCACTGCCGCCGACGTGCTGCCCGTAAAGTTCGAGTCGCCCGACGATGCCGCCGTGATGTTGTACGTCCCCGCCTTCGCAAACGAGGTCGTGTAACTGGCCGTCCCACCGCTCAACGGTGCCGTCCCCAGAATGCTCGACCCATTCAGGAATGTGACCGTTCCCGTCGGCGTGCCGCCGTACTGGCCAACTACCGTCGCCGTGAACGTTACGCTCTGATTGACTACTGACGGATTTAGTGAGGATGAAAGCGTCGTCTCCGTCTCTGCCTTGTAAACGTTTTGACTCAGCGCCGGCGAGGTGCTGACCGCGTAGGTTCCGTTGCCGCCATACACTGCCGTGATCGAGTCGGTCCCAGCCGGTAGCGCAGCCGTGGCGAATGTCGCTGTGCCACTGCTTAACGTCGCTGTACCCAGTGTTGTTCCGCCGTTGTAGAACGTTACCGTTCCCGTCGGCGTGCCGCTCGCCGTCGT
Source organism: Terriglobales bacterium (assembly GCA_049698855.1). Classification (GTDB taxonomy): domain Bacteria; phylum Acidobacteriota; class Terriglobia; order Terriglobales; family Acidobacteriaceae; genus Acidiflorens. The sequence continues at coordinate 2,137 of JBAVYO010000375.1, read as the reverse complement.
CACCGTCGCCGTCAACGTTACGCCCTGGTTGTAATAGGAGGGATTTACGTTGGAACTGACCGTCGTGCTGGTCAATTGTTGTGCTGTGAATGTTGCCGTGACGCTGGTAGCGCCACTCAGTGTTACCTCACACGTGCCAGTACCGGAGCAGGGGGCGCCCCAGCCCGCAAATGTGGAATTGCTTCCCGGAGTCGCTATCAAAGTTACTGTCGCGCCCGGTGTGAAGAACTGCGAGCAGGTGCCCGTCGCGCAACTAAGACCCGCCGGACTGCTGGTAACTGTCCCCGTACTCGTCCCCGCGAGCGTTACGCTCAACGGATCATAGAGGTTGTAGGCCCATACCGTTCCCGGCCCAGAGTATCCTGCCAAATAAGGGCTACCCCACGCTGTGCCGTAAAGGTTGCCATCCGACCCTAGCAGTGGCGCCGCCATTGGTTGCCAGCCGTCGATCCCTAAATTTCCTACTTGATCCGTCACGGTTCCGAAGGTGTGGAGCACGGTGTAGGTACCACTGGCACTGACTTCATACAGTACCCCGCACGCACTGGTGTACACGAAGTTTGTGTACGCCACGCACAAGTCCTGATATTCCGTGTTTATGCTCGGGTTGTATGCCCCGCCGTAAGTCGTGCCCAGGAGATTGCCGATTGGGTCCAGAGTTACGCCGCCCCATGGGTTCGCTCCGTCCGAGCAAGTTGAGGTCGGGCTGTTTACAGAACAGAAGTTGTACAGTACTGTCTCTTCCCCGCCCGGCGTCAGCTTCCACACCGTTCCCTTGTTGTTCAAACCGCAGCTTTCGGTCGTGCCATAGAGGTTGCCGGAAGCATCCAGAGTCGGGGCAGCGTAAGGAGTACACCCGTCGGTCGTCCCGCCTTGGAAGCTGTATAGCGTGCTCAGCGTCCAGGTACCGGAAGAGTTGCTCAGCTTAAAGACATACCCTTCGCTGTTGGCGCCACCTTTTTGCGATGTGCCATACATGTTTCCCTTGCTGTCCACGGCAAAATAACCGTAATCTACCGGATCGAAAATGCCCGTGGTATTTGAATAGATGACACTCGGAGTCCAAGTGCCGCCGGATCCGGGACTCATCTCGAGCACCTCGCCATCATTGGACCCTCCAGCAGTAGTGTAGAGGTTCCCTGAAGAGTCCTGAATCAACCCAGTATTGAGCGATCCAAAACCATCGGCATTCGTCGGATTCCACAATGTGGTGAAGACGCCACTTGGGCTTAGTTCGAAGATTGTGTCAGCGAACCCACCGTTTCCCACAGGGCCATACAGATTGCCCTCGGCGTCCTGCAAAAGACCGGTTGTGGGATAACCGTAGGGCGTCGATGTGACGTTAAAGTCGTACAGTATCTTCTCGGAGACGGAGCCATTTGTCGCCGGACTGAGTTCGAATACCGTACCGCTACAAGCGGGACAAGTGCCGCCGTAAGCGGTCGTGCCGTACAAGTTGCCAGAAGCATCCTGAATTAGCGGGCCGTGGGGATTCTCCCCATCGGTCCCATTCGAGGGCCAAATAAAATTGTGGAGCACGGTGAAACCGCTCACGGCAAAGTCGTTGCGCGTCCACACGAACGCGTTCTCGTCGCCGGTATTATTCCTGAGCGAAACGGTAGTTTCTTTCGCCGCCTCTACGGCCTTCGTGCAAGACGTCTGCGTGCAATCCGGCGTGCGCACGAAGTTCTCCTGGCCACGCGTACTGGCGAATTGAATTTGATTGTTTTGGCAATACACTTCATGGTTGAGCTGCTTGTAGGTCGAATCTTTATAGATAAGGACCCAGCCATCGGCCACGCCGCTCGCAGGCGTCTCCGGTGTACCCACGTTGGGTATCTTGACGGTCTGCGTCCCAAGCTTATTGCTGGTGGGACCACAGGCATCACTCGCAAACACCGAGCTTGCTAGCAGACATAGCACTAACGCCAGTATCGGCAGGTATGCAAATGCTTTTCTTGACATTCCTAGTCTCCTCATTGAAGTTCTCACCGCGATTCTCTTGGCCGCCGTTACCTGATTGCTTCTTCTTGCGGAAATCTGCACCGAAGCTCTGTTTGTAGCCGCGGTGCAGTTCCTCGAATCGCCAGGGAGGCAGGAGGCCCATCCTCGCCTCCCTGACAATTCACGCTTAGCC
>JBAVYO010000374.1:0-25563 GCA_049698855.1 Terriglobales bacterium | reverse complement strand
TGCCCACTCGGATGATAATCACAGCCTATAATCCACATGACTGGCTCCTTTCGTCCCGAGCGCTTGGTCTTTAGACAACCTAAGTATCGGGCTTGAGGAGCCGTCGTGGTTATGAAATCAAGCGGAGCGATGTGAAGCGAAGCGTAGCAGCGCGGAGTCGAAGGACCCCTACTCGACCCGAGTGACCGATGTCGGTGCAAGGCATTCTCATGATGCCGTGTGCACCATCCTAACGCATGGTTCTGTGCGACGTTAGAGCCTGCCCTGAGCTTGTCGAGGGGTTAGCGTCAAAAAACCCGACGCGAACCTGAGCCCGCCCATGCTTCGAAACCATCAACTCCATCCTCCACGCCCTAGGAGTGAAGTTCGCCGTCGTCGCCAAACGCGAGAGCTAGATCGGGCTCACAAAAGAAAACCCCAGAATGCAGCCGGGGTGTGGAATCCCACCCTTCAAAAACCGAAGGGCGGGGCACCCGGCCTCCCCCAATCATGCCTGACGAGCTGTTTCGAGGTTGGGGCAAAAGTCCTCTGTGCTTCAGACGCACCGCCAAGGCCCTTAATTTTGTCGCTGTAACCGACCGAAGAGGGACAAAAGTAAGGGGGACGGGGCAAGCGCTGGGCGGCGATAAGGGCAATTGTAGGGCCAGATACATGCACTACTGGCATCTAGATGAACAAACTATTTTTGGTTACTTTTGTAATGCCGGGATTTTCCGGTCAGGTTCAACAATATGCCACTTGGTCATCGACTCAGGATCATCAGCGAACGCGTTAAAGCCGTCTGCGACTTCATCAAGCAGGTCTCGTTCTATTTGTTAGAAGCGGGCGCCTTTCTTGTGCTCGTGTACCTCGTGGGGAAGGCAGCATGGGCGGGTCTGTGATTAAAGGCCGGGGAGCCGTCTTAGTAAACGCCCCTCCGGCCCCGAGTGGTGGTATCTTTGGCGAAACAGCGGGTCCATCGAGAATTGGTTTCCCCGCTGGCACCTTCACAACTGCGTTTGTGAGTATCGTGGGCGCTATGCCAGCGAGACTCTGTTCTACGAGGATACCGATGACCGAGTGCAGCACTGCTGGCGCACTCGGGGCAAGTCGATCTAAGTCTTTGACGAACTGAAAAACGCACAGCGTGCTCAGATTGCGTCGGACCAGCGGACGACGGAATCGGAGGATTGCGCCGTGCAACTTGACCTCAGCCTACTGACCGATTTAATCGGTCTCACCCAAAGACACCCGTACCTGTATCCGCTCCCCGCACTGCCTTGGGTACTTCAACGACTGAAGCCCGACCGTCTCAAGGCTTATGTCCGCAGCATCGGGGATGTCTACGTTGAATCGTGCCGTACAGCCGAGCGATGTGTTAGGGGCACGCAGCACCTAGTTTCCTGCATTCGACACAAAGCAGTTGCGCCCGTGAACGGCGTTTCGCGATTGCACCAACCTGAACATCTGCACTTGACTCACGACCGCTGAACACAGGAGTGGCCGAAGGGAGGGATGGACGTTAAAGAGTGCTCGCTGGACTGCATACAAATCTTATAGCGCGGCTGGCCCATTCAAGCCCGATTTTGGATCGAGGGGCAGTTCCGTCCAACTCCGACTCGATATCCAGTGCTGGCCGCATGCTGTGCCAGCCTTCAGTATCTCCACTCTAAATTTCGCCGAGAACGTGAAATTTAGAATGGGCTACGCGTCCAGTTTCCTACAAACTGAGAAGCTCAGATGCCGGGTGCCCACTTCTCGCGCTTTTCGAGAAGTGGGCCTCCCAACTGCCGACCTCAGGAGATCGTCGCGCAACTATCCTCAGAAAACTTGCAACGCCGGAGCGTTATCCCTGTTACGGTGGGGCTTTACCACGATCCCCACATCCTGATCGAGCGCCACCAGGAAGCGGAGCAGGCGTTCCACGGAAAACTGCCGGAACTCACCGCGCAGCATCTTGGAAACATCGGGCTGCCGGATTCCAAGCAAGTCCGCGGCCGGGTGCCCGAGACAATGTGGGCACCCTGGTCTTTCGCTCACTCTGCGAATAACTGGGCTCTCGACTCCCGCAACACTCTCGACCGGACGGTGCCTGATTTCCCCTCCATCGAAAACCTCCGCTAATCGAGGGAAGACCATCAAAGGCGGACATAAGAAAAAGTCTAGGGGCAACAAGAGAAGACGAACAAAAGCCGGGAGAGTAAAAGTCAAGGGGTAAACGCTGGTGAAGAAAAGGAAGGTCAGCGGGAGGGTGGACTATTCAAGCCCGCTTTTTGCTTAAGTGGGGAAATCCGGAAGAATTCCATGGAAATGACCTACTTCCCAACTGCCATACAATAGAATGTCATGAAAGCTCTCTAAAACCTAGAGAAATCTTGGGCCTTTTTGTCTACTTTCGTACCCCCGCAAAAGCCCTCCAAATGTCTACTTTAGTACCCTCTACTAAAGTAGACGTTTTTGTCTGCAAATTGCCCAAAACACTGCCCTCTCGTTCCGCGGCGGCGGGTAACTCCGCGGATAACTACTGCTTCCCCGCTGGGAAGTTTATTCGCAGGCCCGCGCGAAAAAGAAAGGGCGGACCGAGGTTGACGATTGGGGTGCGTGCCACCTGGTAGCGCTGGCCCGTAAGATTTTCTGTCGCGGCAAATATCTGGAAGTGGCGTTTCAGCTCGCGTCCCACTTCAAGGTCCATGGTGTAGAAAGCCGCCAGGGGCAAGGTGTTCAGGTCGTCATCGAACTGGCGTCCGACGAAGCGTCCCTGCACGCTGGCGAACAAACGCGAAGGATGCCAGTAGCGCGCCTCCCACGTAAACGACTGACGCGGCACTTGCGGCACATCAAGCCCCACCAAATTTTCTCCTCCCGGATTCCCCGGATAACTCAACACAGTCGCCGCTGTGTATGCGTAGCCGGCAGTGATCCGCACATCGTTGGTCACGCGCAGCTCTCCGTCAATTTCGACGCCCCGCGAGCGAGTTCGGCCCAAGTTTTCTTTTTGTTCCAGGATGGAGGGCGATGTTTGAATGGTGACGTTCTCAATCGGGTCAACGATGTCGCTCCAGAAAAATGTTCCGCGCACATCGAGCCGCTTGTTCCAGCCGGTGACGTTGACGCCGGCTTCAGCGCCGGTCAGGCGTTCCGCCGTCAGCAGTGGGTTGTTGAGCGTTAGGATCGCGCCCACACGGAACGGTCGGTATAACTCGTTCAGCGTGGGCGCGCGAAAGGCGCGATAGATAGAACCCGTCACCGCCACGTGTTCATTCAGCGAGCGCAGCACCGAGAGCCGCGGATTAAAAGCCAAACTGCTGCGATTGGGATATCGCGTCAGCGTGGGCGTTCCGGAAAGCGGCGTCACGAAAGTCTGTCCGGCGAAGTTGCTCCAATCGTCGACGCGAGCCGCGAAAATCACCGTCCATTTCGCACGATGAAAAATGTCTTCGCCGAACCATCCCAGCGCGCGCTGGCGTCCCGCGCCGGTTTGAGATTTATTCTTGCCGGTAAAGAAATTGTCTTCGCTGGCACCGATCACCTCGTTCAAATCCATTCCGCCGATCAGAGTCTGACTCTTGCCGAGAGGATGCGTCCATTGCGCTCCTCCGCCGACCACCTGCTCGGGAACATGCTGAATATCGGTCAGCGTCTCGGTATCGCGGCGCGTGTTCACACTGGTTATAGAGGAATACTTTTGATCGTAACTTTCCGCGTCTCCGTATATGCGAAGCGATAGCGAGTCGTTGCCGAATTGCTTATCCAAGCCGCCTGCGCCCTCGCCGATCTGCGTGTCGTTGGTCTGAATCTGTGTCCCGTTGTTGCGGAATTCGGTGAAGTAATTTCCGCGACCGAAGATTCTGCCGTTCGCGCCGAGATCATGTCCGATGAGCGCATAGATAGTCGCGTTCTCGACCTTCGCAGGCTGATCGACAGGGCCGCGCAAAGCGAATGGCACCAGAAAAAATCCATCGGTGCGGAACATCTCAGTGGTCGTCGAATAATCCCATTTGCCGATGCGGTTGCCTGTCCAAAAGGAAAGGTCAGGAGTGCGCTCGTTGCCATACGAACTCTCGAGCGAGAAAGCGGGCGCTTCCGGCTGGCGCATCAGAAGCTGGACGACTCCGGCCATGGCATCGCTGCCATAGAGATTCGACGCGCCGCCGCGCACGACCTCAACCGTCGAAACCGCGACGCGCGGAACGCGATCCCAATAGACCCAGCCACCGAAAGGATCGACAAGAGAGATGCCATCGGCCAAGACCAATGCACGGCTGGCGGCGCTTCCACCGAGGCCGCGCAGAGAGACACCTTGCGACCCTGGATTCGCGGTGAGGCTATCGGAGCGGCGATAGAGCGTGAACCCCGGGACTTCGCGCAGCACATCGTCGAGGCGAAGGGCAGGAGCCACAGCAACGTCCGTTGTCGAAAGTAGAACATTGCTGCCCGGAGTATCGGAAAGGCGCACCTCCGTGCGCGCGGCCGACACCATCACCTGCTCGTTCACCGTCGAGGGCTTCAGCGTGATTTCCAGATGGACCACGATTTCGCCGTCGGCCGCGATGGCGCTCTCACTCTTATTTGGAGCAAACGATTCGCGAGCCGCGAGAAATCCCTCGGCGGTAACGTCGATTGTTCCGGGGCCGTGTGGAACGCCTGCAAACGAAAATTGCCCCTGAGCGTCGGTCTGCGCGTTGGCGCGAAAAACCGCGCTTTCCAGGCGCACTGTGGCACCGCGGATTACAGCTCCCGATGAATCCCGGACCACGCCCTCCACGCTCACGGAAGGAACTGCCTGTGCGGCCAGATGGGCGACTGCGACAATGACGAATACGAAGTGTGCAGTTGAAAAACGAATGCGACGCATAGCTTTGGCCCGGCCCGGTGGGCCCCTTGTTGACCATACCAGAGCCTGCGATTGCGCTCGGTGACGGTTCAGGAACCTTGGTCATGCGGACTCCAGATGGCGTGTTCCCAGACAACCGGGGGCGGCTGCCCCTAAGCGACGCTTTTTGGGGAGACTCACCACGTGTGATATTGTGTGCGAATTGTGGGGCACACTTGATGAAGAAACGTTCTCTGATAGTTGAGGATTTTCGGCGCATCGCTCTGAGTTTCGAGGGCGCGGAAGAGAGTTCACACATGGGCAATCCGGACTTCCGCGTGGGCGGGAGAATCTTCGCCACGCTCGCTTCAGCAAAGCAAGGCTTTGGAAATTTGCACCTCACGATCGAGCAACAGGCCGCTTTCGTCGAGGAAATGCCGGGGGTTTTTCTCCCCATACACGGCGGATGGGGACGGATGGGCATGACGCATATACGGCTCTCCGAGGCCAGCGAAGACGTCTTGACCGGTGCGCTACGCACGGCGTGGAAATCGCGCGTGGAGAAAAATGAGAAAGGCCGGCCCAAGCGCGGCGCGGCGGAGTTGCGCGTGCCGCGATCCAGCCGTAAAGGGCGGGCCAAGAGTCGAAAATCACGGCAGCGTGACGTGTAATGCGTGCGAAGGTCATCCCTCCGGGCTAGATTTCGGGATTTATCACGTGCCGGCATTAACCCGGAGCAACCGGGACGCTGGACAGGTAGGGGTGTTCCGGCTTCGCCCGGGATTCACTTCGTGAAGCCCCGCTCCGCTCAACATGACAGAACTGAGAGATTCGATAGAACTGGAAACATACAACTAGCGCGGGCGGGTTCACGCATCCAAGTTCACAGCATTCGAACGTGCTACCCTCGACACCGGAGATTGGAATTGTGAAACTCTTCTTTTCTGCGCTTCTGCTCGGGTCGTTTCTTTCGCTCGTGGGCGGATCTCCAGCGGCCGCGGCCGAGCACGGCACCATCGTGCGGGAAGCCATCGTTTATATTTCGCCAGATTCGTCTTCGGCCAAACTTGCGCAAGCCGAGCGCGGGCGCGAAGTGGTGCTGCTCGACAAAAGCCGTAACTGGGTTCACGTGGAAGCTCTGCTCGGCTTCGCTCACATGCCGGATTCCGAGTTTGTGGAAGACGAGGACGCCGAACGCAAAACGGTCACAGGATGGATTCTCGATGCCGGCGTTGTTTGGCCATCCACACCAAACGGAGACCGCATTCTGTTTGGCGCCGCCGCCGACTCCGAAGACGAAGGCAGCCGCCGGCACGGACGCCGTGGCGCTGCCCAGGATGCGCTTCGCCTCTATTACAGGGTCTACGACATTTTCCCCGCATCCCCGCTCGCAGGCGAAGCGCTTTACCGCGCCGCCGACATCCGATGGCAGGTCGATAAAGCAGACATGCAATCGCGGCCCTCGGCTCACGAGAAAGAGAACTATTATCGCCAGGGCATCAACGAAGATCAGATGAAGTTAGTCATGAAGAAATTCGCCGGCACGAAATGGGCCGACATGGCGGCGTTCCATCTTATCGACAACAAACTTTGTGGAGAATGGCAAGGATCATCCAAGTGTCCGGACAAAGAAGCCGACTTATACGAGAAGTATGCGAAAGAGCATCCACAGTCGCCCTCCGCGCCGGAAGCCTTGTACGACGCGGCTTTCCGCAGGGCCGCGCTGATTGAGATCTATAAGACGGAAGACCAAACGAAGAAATCGGATAAGTCGAAGGACGAAGCGATTGCACTTATGCAGCAGCTGATTTCGCAATATTCGCAGAGTGAGTGGTCGTCGAGAGCGCAGATGCTTCTCTACTTAGTGCAGCAGGGAGTGCCCACTTTTGGGAATGCGGTGCAGTAAGCTAGTTATGACCGGGCTGGCGTGAGCTGCCCGCAGCGGTTTCTATCTCTACGGCGTTGCTTGAGCAGGACGAAAGTCGTTACGCTGTACGCATGCGCCTGCGCTTCGCGTTGAAGCGACGCCTTCGCGGAACCGCAAAACCAAAACCAAAAAACGGCGCTAAGGAGGAAATCAAAACCACCACCCCTTGACGCCACCAACCGTCTCACAGAAGCCGCTGTGGTAAGGTTGCGGCCGGGGAATTGCTTTCTCACGCTATTACCTAACTACACTCCCACCGGAAACGGCTTGGTATGCGTTTCCGAACCCACCGACAGCCCCGCGAATCGCCCTTGCAGCAGCGACATCAGTCCCGTGACCCAGTAGCCGATTACGAATAGCAGCAGGAAGGGCACCGTGAAGTAATTCTCGTTTTCGATCGCGTATTTAACGGTCCACGCGAAATAGCAGCCAATCGCCAGTTCGACCCACGGTACCCATTTCAGGCGCTTGCGATATTTGGTGGCGCGAATTTTATCTTTCTTAGTTTCGACCCGATACTTCGGGGTGCGCACAAACGACGTCTCCCGCCCCACCAACGCCTCCAGCACCGCGCGCGTGTTGGTGACGGTCAAGCCAATTCCCAGAGCCATCAGCAGCGGCAGATAAAGCAGCGAGCGCATCCACGTTTTCGGAAAAAGCTCCTTCTGCGAAACCAGGTAGAAGCTGGAAATCGAAAACGTGGAGGCCATGAACAGGGGCAGGTCGATATACAGCATCTGGAACCAGCCCTGATAAAAGCGAATGACCATAGCCGGCAGCAGCAACACCGACAGCACAATCATCAGCGGATAACTCAGGTTTGCTGTGAGGTGATACCAGGCTTCAATCTTCTGGTGGCGCGAAACGTCGCTCGAAAGAATCTTCGGCAGGATCTTCTTTGAGACCTGAATCAGACCTTTCGCCCACCGCGCCTGCTGCGTTTTGAATGCGGTCATTTCGACAGGAAGTTCGGCCGGGCATTCCACATCCTGCAAATAGACAAACTTCCATCCTTTTAATTGTGCGCGGTAGGAGAGATCCGTGTCTTCGGTGAGCGTGTCATGCTCCCAGCCGCCGGCTTCGTCGATTGCCTTCCGCCGCCACATGCCGGCCGTACCGTTGAAGTTGAAGAACACTCCGCTGCGCGCGCGCCCTGAGTGCTCGAGTACAAAATGGCCGTCGAGCAGGATGGCTTCGACCTGGGTAAGCAAGGAATAATTGCGATTGATGTGCGTCCAGCGCGTTTGCACCATGCCCGTTTTCGGGTCGGTGAAATGGTGAATGCACTTGAGAACGAAGTCGGGCGGCGGAACGAAGTCGGCATCGAATATCGCGACAAACTCGCCCTTGGCCGTTTTGAGGCCTGCTTCCAGGGCTCCCGCCTTGAAGCCTTCCCGGTTTTCGCGATGAATGTAGCTGACGGGATGGCCAAGCGCGACGTAGCGTTCCACCAGCAGGCGGGCGACTTCGACGGTTTCGTCGGTCGAATCGTCGAGCAGTTGAATATCGAGTTTCTCTCTTGGATAGTCGATCCGGCAAACCGCATCAAGCAAGCGGTCGACGACATATTGCTCGTTAAAGATCGGCAATTGCACCGTCACGCGCGGCAACTCGCTGAAATGGCCAGGCGGGTCAGTCGTCTTGTTTTTCCGCTTCTTGTAATAAAGGTAGACCAGCCAATAGCGATGGCCGCCATACCCAGCCAGAATAATCAGCACGATGAAATAGGGAATCAGCAGCGCAAGGTCGAACGCGTTAACCTGATAGAGTCCCTGAAAAGTCTTGTCCAGAAAGTGCTGGCGAATGTATGGCCCTAAGCCTTTGGAGGCAAGAAACACCGCCAGCGCGGAAGGTTGGAACGACAAAACCATGAAAGCTAGAGGGACCATCTACATCGGACACTAGATGGCGGAAGAAAGTATTGTACTCTACCGATCCCAGCGGGGATTCGTAGCACGATTGTGGAACACATAAATATGGAGTCTAACGCCGACTGTCTACGTTGAGCGCGAAAGCCCAAAGCCGAGCGCCCGCCTCAGTTCAGAAAATACTGCCGATAGAGCGTGTCCCTTTGTGCCGGACGGAACCCCGCATCGCGGATGATCCGCCGCAGTTCTTCTTCGGTCGTGCAGTTGGTGACTCCCGCTGCGCGCACCACGTTTTCTTCCAGCATCACCGATCCGACGTCGTTACCACCAAAGCGCAGGCCCATCTGACAAACTTTCAATCCCTGCGTCACCCAGCTCGATTGCACGTTGAGGATGTTCGAAAGATAGAGCCGCGAGATTGCCAGCACTTTCAAATATTCAACCGCGGTCGCTTCATCCCATTTGCGCCCGCCGAGTGCGGTGTTCGCAGGCTGAAAGCTCCAGGGGATGAAAGCGGTGAAGCCGCCCGTCTCTTCCTGTAGGCGATAGACGGCGTCGAAATGATTGATGCGATGCTCGTAGCTCTCTCCCACGCCAAACATCATGGTCGCGGTCGTGCGCATGCCCAGTTGATGCGCCGTGCGATGCACGAGCAGCCAGTCTTCGGTCAGGCACTTGAGACGCGCCACGCGGTGCCGGACTTCATCATCAAGAATTTCCGCGCCGCCGCCCGGGATCGAATCAAGTCCGGCATCCCGCAGCCGCACGATCGTGTCGCGCACGCTGAGGCCGCTATATTCGGCAATCGCAAGAATTTCCGACGCCGAGTAGCAGTGCAGATGAACTTTCGGGAAACGCTGCTTGATCCCGCTCAGCATCTTCTCGTGCCAGTCGATCTTCAGATCGGGATGCAGCCCGCCCTGCATGAGCACGCCTGTCCCGCCCAGTTCGACCGTCTCACGAATCTTCTCGTAGATCGTATCGAAGTCGAGGATGTAACCTTCTTTGGATGCCGGTCCCTTGAGCGGCCTGTAAAACGCGCAGAAAGTGCAATATTCCGTGCAAAAGTTGGTGTAGTTGATATTGCGGTCGATGATGTAAGTCACGGTGCCTTCGGGATGCAGTCGCCGGCGAACCGCGTCCGCCTCCATGCCAATGCCGATCAGGTCGTCGGACTGAAACATCTCCAGCGCTTGTTTTTTGGTCAAGGCCATCCTCTTCGCTCCACGGTAATGTGTAGGTAATGCGTATTTTAGCTGAAAGGGAGCGGTCGGCTGTCAGCTATCAGCTCTCAGCCGCCAGCTGTCAGTAGAAACTGCCGCATGGCTTCACGGTTTTGGAGACCCGGGATTCCCGCGAAACCTCGGGCGTATGGCTTTCCTGTCGCCGTCTATCCATCACTAAGCGCTCGATGAATGTCGCTTATGTGTTTGCTTCTACAGTGGTTACGCGTACCTTAGGCGGACCGAAGTGCCGCCGGTCCCGCGGCTTTCGAGACCTGCCAAAAGCTCCCACCGCTCCCTACACTAGGGTCTCGAATTTTACAGCCGCTTTAGACGGAGTCAACCTTGTCCCAGCAAACCATCCTGATGTGCGCGCCCGACCATTTCGGCATTGATTACGTCATCAATCCCTGGATGGACGGCAATCTCGGTAAGGCCGATCATGCGTTGGCGCTGGAGCAATGGTCGGGCCTGAAACGCGCGATCGAGGCACAGACGGAGGTGGTCCTCATTTCGCCGCAACCCGGTCTCCCCGACCAGGTGTTTACCGCCAATGCTGGAATGGTTCTGAAGGAAAAGGTCGTGGTCAGCCGTTTCCGTTCGCCCGAGCGCCAGGGCGAAGAGCCATTCTTCCGCGAATGGTTCGCGAAGCAAAATTTCGACATCGCCGCGTGGCCGCCGGATATACCGTTCGAGGGCGCAGGCGACGCTCTGCTTGATCGCGGCCAGCCCATTCTTTGGGCTGGGTATGGTTTTCGTTCCGCCAAAACTACGCCAGGATTGCTGGAGAAAACTTTCAACCGCCGGGCCATCGGGCTGCAACTGGTTGACCCGCGCTTCTATCATCTCGATACTTGCCTGTGTCCGCTGGAAGGTGGGCATCTAATGTATTTCCCGGCCGCATTTGATGATGAGGGACAAACAGCCATCGCCGATATTGTGCCCGCTGAAAAGCGGATCGCAGTCGATGCATCGGACGCAGAGCAATTTTGCTGCAATGCAGTCGATCTCAACCGCCAGGTATTTCTGAACGGCGCTTCCGACTCGCTGAAGGCGCGGCTACGGCAGGCCGGGTTTACGCCGGTCATCACCCCACTGTCGGAGTTCATGAAAGCCGGTGGCGCGGCCAAGTGTTTGACACTGAAATTAAGAGAAGAGCAGGATTGTTAGGCCAGCAATATGCGTCTATGCGTCAACATCTTCAGCCGCGAGAGACGAGCGCTCCGAGTTTGCCCAAAACGCCCGACGACTGGCTGCGTTTGTATTCATAAAAACCGTACAACCCGCCCAGCACTGAGAAAGCGATGAGCGCGATCAGGATAGGCCAGTAGTACAGCGCGAAAAAGTTCACAATGTGCCGTCCGTAGTGGTACCCGAGATAAGCCAGGATGGTGAAGCGAATGCCGCGTCCCACGGCCAGAGCGGTGAGAAACTTCCGCGTGGGATATTGCATGGCGCCCGCCGCCAGAAGCATAGGCACAATCGGGAATGGCGGTGGGAGCATGGCGGGGATGGCAACCGCCGCGAAACCCCAGCGTTCAAAAATAGCGTATACCTTCTTGACCTTCCTTTTCGGAAAGCGTTTCTCCAGCGCTTCTTTTCCCGTTTTGCGAGCCATGCGGTAAGTGAGGTAGCCGCCGACCAGGGCGCCGGCCGTGGCCATGAACGCGTAATAAATCCAGGGCTGCCGGTGATGCGCCGCCAGCAGAACCGTTACCACGTCGGTGCTGCCGGGCAGCGGAATCAGGGAATTATCCAGCAGACCAAGCAGGATCAAGCTCGGCCCTCCGAGGTGAATTAACCATCGAAGAGTGCTTTGCTTGCTGGCCAGCACAACTAAGGAGAGAAGGTCCACACCTTTTAGAGGCGGAATCGCCGCCATGCGATGCAAAGAAGGCATTGAATCGGTCAATTCCCGTTTTTGCGTATCCCCTGCACGGAACCAGAAGGTACGGCTATTCTGGCATCTCGACTTCGGTAAAGCTGCTGGGTGTCGCTCCATTGACCGCCGCGACAATCTGCGGCACGTATGGCTTCATAAGGCTCCAACGTCCTTTGCCTAATACGACAATGGCGATTTTACGGCCCGCAAGGTTCTGCTGATAGCTAAGATTCTTACCGTCGTTACAAACACTTCAAAACCTGCGGCTTCGGCCACAGTCAGCAATTCGCCGTTTCCCAATTGTTCCCACCCACGAGCGCGGGCTTCAGTAACCGCATGTTGGCCGATCAAATAGCGGGCAAGAGTGCGCGGGGTGCCGTTGTCGAATAGAACGAGCATTACAGGCGGGGAGCGGGGGCTTCGGCACTATGCGCCGCAAATTCCAGAACAGCCTGAACCTGTTCGCGCGTCACGCCGAATTCATCGACCAGTTCGTCCACATTCATGTCCTGAAGGTTCTCGAACACCGTGGAAACTGGGGTCCGCGTTCCGCGAAATACCCATGCGCCGCTGCGCTTACCGGGAACGCTTTCCACGGCGGGGCATTGTGACCAGTCCAGAGCCGCCATATTCTCACCCTCCTTTCATCTTAGTCTTTTACCACGCCTCGGGACTTTCATGAAGTGCAAATTCACTCGTACGGCAACGCACAAAGGACCATTCATGAAACAACCTCCTGGCCGAAGTTCTTGCCCTCAACGGCCTTCAACCCTTCTTCATCGAAATAAGGTCGAAACTTCTCCTTCGCTGATACTTTGCCTTTCTCAAGCTTTGCGGGGCCACACCAGAAGATACCCTCCTTCGCCGCTGTAATTTGGGTGCGCGGCATGTACGCGACACAATCAGGATGAGCCAGTCTTTCGAGTGAGGTAAATAGCGGGATCACCAAAACCATGTCTGGATGTATGGCGGTCAGCTTGCCACGGTAGCCGTATTTCCTCCGTACCGCCGTCGTACTCTCCGGGAATTTCCCTTTTACTTGAACGGGACGAATAATTAGACCGGCGTCCGTTTTCTTCGAGACAATGAAATCAAACCCTTTGTCCTTGCGAGGAAAATAAACTGACCACCCTGCATCTGCGAAAATTCCCGCTACGTACTGCTCTGCGAACTCGTCGCGTTGGTTTTTGGGTTTAGGCACGAGAGCAGTTTAACGGCAAACTGCGAGGCAGCAAAGGGGCGCAAAACTTACCCCCTGTGAACGCTAAACGAACTGAAACTCGTGTGCCCGCGGAAGCGCTCCCACTTCCTCTCCGTAGCTATAAAAGAGTGCCAGCCCCTCCAGGCACGGTGGATCGAGATAATAGTGGATGTGGCGCACCAGATAGGTGCGAACCAGTTCGATGGACAGATTCAGCCGCTGCGACCAATTCTGCGCAGTGGTCTCCAGGTTCTCGGACTCTATACCGTGATCCCTTGAAGTTCTGAAGACGTCGGCGATTTTCTGGAAGTCATGCCCAGCCAGCGCGTCCTGCCGAACCGCCCAAAAGGCGAAGACGAAGGATTTTCCCGTCCGCGCGATCCACTCCTCGGCCAGATCGAGCGTGACGTAGCGTGTGCGATCCACCTGGAGCGCGCGATCTCCGATCAACAGCGCCGCATCGCAACTGGAAAGCATTTCGTCAAGATTCGGCGCCATCGGTGCGTAGGTGCGCGCCCCGCCCAGCCATTTCGCAAAAATGATTTTGGTCAGCGCCACCGAGGTCATCGAAGACGTATCGAGCGCAATGGTGCGTGCCTGGTCGATCGGCATTCTGCTCACCAGCAGGATCGATCGCACGGGCCGCCGCGCCGCAATGGCGACATCGGGAATGATGGCTAGATCCGGGATGGTTGTGTAAGCGGCTGCGGGAATAATTCCAATATCAGCCGTGCCTTCACTAAGCGCGCGCGCGCAGGCGGAAGGAATGGTGTAGGAAATATCGAAATCGGCGCCAGCCTTTCCATGCTCGAAATCCCACATCAGCGGAGCCGTATTGAGATAGGAGATGGCCGAAATCCTTAGTCTGCTCATCACTTTGCGAATTCTACCAAATACGGTGTGCGCTCCATCATTGACGCCCGGCTGAGGGACGGCTAGCGTCGGAATTATGTCGACTACCGCCGCAGCCGGCGCGTGCCCGGCCTCTCGCGATGCCAGTTTATGGCTCGCGCTCGCGCTTACCGAGGGATTGGGAGCATCGCGAATACGAAAGCTGGTTGAGCACTTCGGCGCGGTCGCGCGCATTTTCCAGGCCAGCCTCACCGAGTTGGAAGCGAGTGGCATGCGCGCCGTATCCGCGCAAGCCATTGCCAGCGGAAAATCGTATGAGCTTGCCGAGGACGAACTCGGCAAAGCGCTTCAGGCGAAGGCCCGCATTATCTCGTTGAGCGATCCCGAATATCCGCCGCGGCTGAAGGAAATCTACGATCCGCCCGTCATACTTTTTGTGAAAGGAAGCGTGGAATTGCTGTCGCAGCCGGGGATTGCGATGGTCGGAACGCGCCATCCTACTCCCTACGGCACTGGCATGGCCGAGCGTCTCGCTATCGACCTTGCGGCACGCGGGTTGGCGATCATCAGCGGCCTCGCGCGGGGCGTTGATACGGCAGTGCATCGGGGCTGTGTTGCTGCCAAGGGCAAAACGATTGCCGTGCTGGGGACTGGTATCGACCTCGTCTATCCGAAGGAGAATACGCGTCTGGCCGAACAGATTCTCGCCTTCGGCGGCGCGATGATTTCCGAGTTCCCAACGGGCTCACCTCCTACGCCGCAAAATTTTCCCATCCGCAACCGCATCATCAGCGGCATGTCATTTGGTGTACTTGTTGTGGAGGCGGCGGAATACAGCGGCACGCGCATCACCGCACGCTGCGCGCTGGAGCAGAACCGCGATGTCTATGCGGTTCCGGGGAATGTCACGAACAAAAATTCCTGGGGACCGAACACGCTGATCAAACAGGGCGCAAAGCTGGTGGCGACCTGGGAGGATGTTTGGGAGGACCTGCCCGCCGATATCCAGGCGACCCTTACGCCGGCGCAGGATGAATCCCCGGAAGCGGCGAACGCATCTCTATTCCCGGACGACGTCCCATCGCCTCACGAAAAAAAGATTTTGAAGCTGCTGAAGGCTGACGAGTCGACACAGATCGACGAACTCGTGGAAGCGCTCGAAAACGAAATGTCCTCCTCAGAAATCTTCGCCGCCCTCTTCGAACTGGAACTAAACGGCAAAATCCGACAGTTGCCGGGGAAGAATTTTGTGAAGGCGTTCTGAGCTACGAGCCGCGAGTCTCGAGCTTCGAGCAAGCAGGGCCGAGGCACCGGAGGTGCGTTGCTCACCATGGGTTTCTGTTGACGTAGATGCTACGGAGGCGTTATGCATGACTTTAAGGACTTGCGCGTTTGGACAAAGGCTCATGTGTTGACCGTAGCTGTTTACAGAAGCACTCGCGAATTCCCGAGAGAGGAATTGTTTGGGCTAACCTCACAGATGCGGCGCGCGTCCTCCTCCATCGGAGCGAACATTGCGGAAGGCTGTGGTCGCCGATCCGACGGTGAATTGACGAGATTCTTGCATATAGCGCGGGGTCTGCTGTTGAACTGGAGAACCATTTTCTGCTCGCACGAGATCTAGACTACTTGCCCGGAAACACGTGCAAGGTATTCGTTGAACAAGTCGATGAGGTCCAGCGAATGTTGACTGCATTGATTCAGCAAGTGCAGCCGTTGCAGCCCATTAAGAAGGTGGCGAAGTCCCCGTAGCAGCGCGGTTTTGTCTGCACGCGACCCGAGGCTCGCGGCTCGTAGCTGAGTCCCCATTTCGCGTAATTTGCCAAATCGTGCTAGTTTCGAGTAAATAACATCCTCTGAGGAACCATTGTCCAAAGGTCTAGTCATCGTCGAATCGCCCGCTAAGGCGAAAACAATCCAGAAATATCTGGGCAAGGACTTCACCGTCGATGCCTCGTTCGGACACGTGAAAGACCTGCCCAAGAGCAGTCTCGGTGTCGATGTCGAGGACGACTTCAGCACCGAGTACGTCGTCATTCCCGGCAAGGAAAAAGTCCTCGCCAAGCTGGTAAAGCTCGCGCTCTCTGCCGACACCATCTATCTCGCACCTGATCCCGATCGCGAAGGCGAAGCCATCGCCGCCCATCTTGCCGATGAGCTCGGAGACGAAGGCAAGAAAAAGAAAGGCGCGAAAAAGGCCAAGAAAGAAAACGGCGATGGCGACCGCATCCGCCGCGTCACTTTCAACGAAATCACGCAGCGCGCTGTGAAAGCGGCCTTCGAGCATCCCCGCGATATCGACCGCAACCTCGTCGACGCGCAGCAGGCGCGCCGTGTGCTCGACCGTTTGGTGGGATATCAGGTCTCCCCGCTTTTGTGGGACAAAGTGCGCCGTGGGCTTTCCGCCGGACGCGTGCAGACCGTTGCCTTGCGTTTGATCGTCGACCGCGAACGCGAAATCAAGGCGTTCGAAAAGAAAGAATATTGGACGATCGACGCCAATCTCACGGGCAGCAAGCCGCCAGCATTCGATGCCCGCTTCGTCGGCAAAGGCCAAGAGAAGGTCGAAGTCACCAACGGCGATGATGCCGAAAAAATCCGTCTCGCGCTCGAAAACGCTGACTGGCTGGTTCGGTCGGTCGAAAAGAAAGAGCGCCGCCGCAATGCGACGCCCCCATTCACTACCAGCAAGCTCCAGCAGGATTCCTCGCGCAAGCTACGTTTCAGCGTGAAGCGCACCATGATGATCGCGCAGCGCCTGTATGAAGGCGTCGAACTCGGCGAAGAAGGCCTGGTCGGCCTGATCACGTACATGCGTACCGATTCCACCCGCGTGGCGCCCGAGGCCATCGCCGAAGTGCGTGAATACATCACCAGCGAATACGGTGCTCAGTACCTGCCGCAGTCTCCCAACACATATAAGGAGAAGAAAGAAGCGCAGGCCGCGCACGAAGCCATCCGTCCGACCTCAGCCGTGCGCCATCCCGACCAGGTTAAGCAGTATTTGCAGGAAGATGAATTCAAGGTCTACAAGCTCATCTGGCAGCGCTTCATCGCGTCGCAGATGAATCCCGCGGTCTTCGATCAAACCACAGTCGACATCGACGCGAAGTCGGCCAACGAGACTTTCTGGTTCCGCGTGACCGGATCGGTCATGAAGTTCGATGGCTTCCTTAAAGTCTACGAGGAGTCGAAAGACGCAAAGGACGACGAAGACGAGGAACTGAAGCACAAGCTCCCGGCACTCGAAGCGGGACAAAAGCTCACGCTGAAGTCGCTGAATCCCGAGCAGCATTTCACCGAGCCGCCTCCCCGCTACAACGAAGCTTCGCTGGTGAAAGAGCTTGAGGAGCGCGGTATTGGACGTCCGTCCACCTACGCGACCATCTTGAGCACGATTCAGGAACGCCAGTACGCTCAGAAAATCGGCGGCAAGTTTACGCCGACAGAAATTGGCCTGGTTGTTACTGATCTGCTGGTCGAAAACTTCAAGGACATTTTCGACTTTCAGTACACGGCGAAGTTGGAAGAAGAACTGGACGAAATTGAAGAAGGCAAGGAGAAGTGGACCGACGCTCTCGCCGAGTTCTACAAGAAGTTCGCCAAGGATCTCAAATACGCTGAAAAGCACATGGAAAACATCAAGCGTATGGAGAAGCCGACGGACGAGAAGTGTGAGCGCTGCGGTGCGCCGCTCGTTATCAAGTGGGGCAAGCACGGCTCGTTTTACGCTTGCAGCACGTACGACAAGGAAAATCCCGAAAGCTGCACCTTCACCAAGGAAAATCCCATCAATCTGCCGGATCTTGATTCGGCCGACATGCAGGAAACTGCGCAGGAGGAGTACTGCGAAAACTGCGGTCGCGTCATGGTCCTCAAGCGCGGGCGCTTCGGCCAGTTCATGGCCTGCACCGGCTATCCCGATTGCAAGACCACGCGCCGCCTCGACCAGGGCAAGAAGGTTCCCGACATTCCCCTCGATGAAACCTGCCCGTTGTGCAAGCGCAATCTGATTCTGCGCCACGGCCGTTATGGCGAATTCACTTCGTGCAGCGGCTATCCCGATTGCAAATACGTGAAGCAGAATTTCATCGGCGTGAAATGCCCGTTGTGCAAAGAGGGCGAACTTGTCGAAAAGCGTGCACGCAAAGGCAACACATTTTATGGCTGCGGAAATTATCCGAAGTGCAAATTCACTTCCGCCGCCAAGCCCGTGCCTGAAAAGTGCCCGGACTGCGGACACGAGTACTTGGTGGAACGAATCCGCAAGGAAGGGACCGTAATCGCGTGCCCGAACAAAGAATGCGACTATGAGCGAGCGGTAGAAGGCTCAGCCGAAGTCGCCACCACCTGAGAGTGCATGCCCCAGCTTAACGCCTGTTCTCTAGACGCTAACCAAAGGGAAGGCACGACAACCGAACGCAGAAAATCAAATTAATCATTCAACGAGGGAACTATGGCAAAAAAGGCGACTGCAAACGATGCGAGTGTGATTCTGCGACTCTACGATCTTCGCCGCGAAACGGAAATGCGCAAAGCGAGGAATTGGTTCTTGGTGGATTTCTGGCCGCAAAGCGCCGACGAAATTTTGAAAATCTTCAGCGCGCTCGGCAGCCAGGAGAATAACTGGCTACGCCAGGTGGGCAGCTATTGGGACATGGCCGCAGCTCTGGTGGTGCAAGGCGCTGTGCATGAAGAGCTGTTTCTCCAGCCCGGCTGTAGCGGGGAAATGTTCTTCATCTTTGCCAAAATGCAGCCCTTCTTGAAGGAGATGCGCCAAAAGATGAATAATCCCGACTCCTGGATGAACATCGAGAAGGTTGCCACCGGATCGAAACTGGCCCGCAAGCGTTTAGAGCGCACCTCCGCCACCGTGGCAACGCGCCGCAAACAGCTAGCAAAATCCGCCGGACGCTAAGTCCAGACGATGAGTAGAGACGCGGCTTGCCGCGTCTCCGCCTGCTCGTTCAATCGGTCCTGCCCCTTCGTGAGTTTCGCGTGACGTTATTTCCACTTCTCTCGCGGCACTCGCGCTCCCGTCTGCTATCCTAATCGGTAGTGCGGATGCTCTGGTGGTTTCTGATTCTTGGAGTGAGTACTGCGGTGGTCGCGTCGGTTGCAGTTTGTCTTTACATGATGGTCCGGCGTCAAATGCAGCGGGCAGCGACCCACACGCCGAAATCGGACTCCACCGGCAAGCACTCGTCTTCGCCGAAATTTTAAACTACCTTCGGACGCCTGATCGATCTCAGGAAGGAAAGCCATGTCGAAAGCAGCGACTCAAGTTGTAACTCAGCAGCCTCAATCTCTGGAGTGGGCAAAGCAGGCGGCTATTGTCGTCGGTGCGAGCCTGGTTGTCGCGCTGTGCGCGCGCATTACTGTGCCGCTCCCCTTTACGCCCGTGCCGCTGACGCTTCAGAACTTTGGCGTGCTCGGGGTCGCTCTTCTGCTTGGCTCGCGCCGCGGATTCGCCGCTCTCGCGCTTTACCTTGCTGAAGGCGCCGCGGGTCTGCCGGTCTTTAGTCCCGCCGGACCGGGTGGAATCGCGCAACTCCTCGGCGTAACCGGCGGCTTCCTGCTGGCATATCCTTTTGTGGCTTTCGTTGCCGGATGGCTCTACGAACGCACTTCGCGCCGTTTCGCATTCGCGGCCCTGTCGGCATTCGCCGGTGAGATCGTGCTCTTTGCCGGAGGCTTGGGCTGGCTTTTCGTCTTCACCCATTCACTCGCGCAAGCCGCGAAGTGGGGCCTCTACTGGTTCGTTTTCGCCGAGGTGATCAAGATCATGATGGCTGCTGCGGTTGCAACCCGCTGGAATCGGCATTTGGCGCCTCGGTCCTAAACGCAAAGCATTTGAGGAAGGCCGAACCCAAGCAGAAGAATCGAAATTCTCATAGCGAATGAAGGCCCAGAACCCAGCGCCGAAAGTCCAAGACCTAATTATGACTACTGTTTCTTCTCCCGTTCGTGAAATCACCGTGGCTCACAGCCCGGACTCCGATGACGCATTCATGTTTTACGGCCTGGCCACTAACAAGGTGCGCGTGCCCGGCCTTCGTTTCACGCACACGTTATGCGACATTGAAACCCTGAATCGCGACGCCCATCGCGGCGTCTACGACGTGACCGCAATTTCGTTCCACGCCTACCCCTACATTCAGGAGAATTACGCGCTGATGTCGTGCGGCGGCAGCGTCGGAGAGGGCTACGGGCCCATGGTGGTTTCGACCCGTCCTTTCACGCAGGACGAAATTAAGCAAAAGCGAATCGCTGTCCCCGGCAAGCTCACCACCGCCTATCTCGCGCTTCAGCTTTTTTCGCCGGGCATTGAGGTCGATGTCGTACCCTTCGATCAAATTATTCCGCAGATTCTCGAAGGCAAATACGAGGCTGGCTTGATTATCCACGAAGGCCAGCTTACTTACGACAAAGCGGGATTGCACCGCGTGGTCGATCTCGGCCGCTGGTGGCAGAAAGTCACCGGCCTGCCCCTGCCATTAGGTGGAAACGCGATCCGTCGTGCCTTGGGGCCTGAAACCATGGCCAGCGTGACCCAGGCTCTCCGCGACAGCATTCAGTATGCCGTCGATCATCGCGATGAGGCGCTGAGTTATGCCATGCAGTTCGCCCGCGATCTCGATACTCAACTCGCCGATAAGTTTGTGGGAATGTACGTCAACGAGCGCACGCTCGACTACGGCGACGATGGAAGGGAAGCCGTTCGCCGCCTTCTGGAAATGGGACAAAGGTCCGGAATCATCCCGCTAACATCGCAGTTAGATTGGGTATAGGATCCCGTCTTTGAGATTGCAGATGGCTTACTTCTCTAGTACTGAGACCGCGCGATTATTACGACGAGCCTCTGGACTGTAGCGCCGGCACCTTGCCGGCGGTTCCGAGGACCGGCCGAAGGGGCAACTCGCACTCGGTCCGCCAATAGAAAGAATCATGCGATCCCAGCACCGGTTCCATCATGAGACAGTGTGACTCTGTTGAAATCCTTTGAGCCCTGTCGCCCTGCGGGTATCACCGTACTCTGTCACGTTGAGCGGAGCGAGGCCCCACGAAGTGAGGCCTCGGCGGAGTTGAAACACCCCTGCTTCAGACGCGCCGCAAACCTCGCTTTTGCCGCCACCCAGAATCAACCGCCAATCCGACTTCATCCGCACCCTCTAGAAGCCGCACCTTTCAAAACACTAGTCGGACTCGACGATCCTGAAGTCGCCTAAGGCAGCTTGAAGTCGATCATGATCTTTGTTTCTCTCTTGACCGGCTTGCCATCGAGCAGGAATGGGCGATACTTCCAAGCCTTCACCGCTTCTACCGCCGCTGGCGCGAGCACGGAAGGGCCTTCGACTACCTTCACGTCGCCGACGCGCCCATCCTCGCTCACCATCGCACTCAAAACCACTCGGCCTTCCACATGCATACTTTTCGCTTGCGCAGGATAGACCGGTGGAACGCGGTGCAGCAGTTGCCCGCCCGAAACCCCTTGCGATACCGGGACGGAAAGCGCTGGCAGCGGAGCCTCGGCGGAAAGCACTCCATTGAGCCTTGAGGAATCCGCAGGGCGGGCGGCAATCGACGGCGCCTCAATCGAAATCGTCTCTTCCGCAGGCGCATGCGGGGCAGGAAGCACGTTCACATCCGACCCAGCATCCGAAGCCGGCGTGCGTCGGGGCAAGGCCACATTGGCAGCATCTGCGCTCAGCAGCGATCTTCCTCCTGGCGCACCTGGCGTTTTCTTTCCCTCAATCACATCTGTTTTGGAGGCGAGCTTCACGGGAAATCCAGCGGAAGGTTTGGCGTTCGTCTTGCCGGTCGGCTTGCCGCCGCTGTCCTTGCCGCCCGACGCGAAGACCATTTCACCTCCGGGATTCGGCTGCCACACCGGATCGTTATCCGGAAGACGAGGCTGCGCGGCCGGCGCCGCCACCGTTGCGGCGACAAAAGATTGCGGGGCGGCGTGAGCCTCGCTGCCTTTCCAATCGGCGCCCTTCCATCCCAGCCAGATGACGAGGGCAATCAGTCCGATCGCCGCCGCGCCGATCGCGCCCAAAAGGAAGCGGCGCGACCGGCCACCGACTGCCGCAAGAGCAACATCGCCCACTGGATCGGAGGCAGGCAACAGCCCCGATGGCGGAGGCTCCTCAGCAGGTCCTTTGGCCACAGACTGCGATGCCCCATGAGGTCGCGAGGCACGCGCGAGTTCGGCGAGGGAAGTTAACTCATTGAGAAGAGCCAGTTCGTGCCCGCTGAACGCCCCTGGCAAAGTCGAAAACACTTCCAGAATCCCATTGACCCCACGCCACCCTTTGACAGGCAGCACCGCAATCGACCGGAGGCCGAGATTCCGGCACACTTCCACGTTCACCAGCGGACTATGCTCCACGTCGGAGCAATGCTGGACTTGGCCCGTCCGCAGGCACTCGCCTGAAATGCCCTCGTTCACGCTTAATTGCGCGCCTAGCTCGGGTGCGGTGTCGCCGCTGCGCGCCCGGCAGACCATCAGGCCATCCTTCCACATGGCAATCGCGGCGCCGGAGGCACCCGTCAAACGGCGTGCGGCGTCCGCGATGGAAAACAGCATCCAGTCCAGACCATGTTCACCTCTGGAAATAAGCTGCTTCAGAGAACCCAAGGCCAGGATTTCTTCGCGGCTGATGGGTTGAAAGACCGCAGTTGCCTTCTCGGAACCGGATCCGGGAAAACCCGGCGGGGTCCTGAAAGGAAGCGGGTCGGATTGGGGTCCAGCCACGGGCTACACTCCGTCCATGAAATACACGTCAGGCCGGAAAATCCGGCGGGCTGGAAAAATTTGATGACGCGTGGTTTGGCCGAAGTATGAGGCAACTTGCGGCGAGTGTCAAGATAAGTCTAGCCAAACCGCTTATCGCGGCAATGGGCCCTTGCGCCGCGCAAAATCTAGAACCTGAATACCCCGAATTGCAGCACCAAACTAACCAATAATCGGGCACCCACGCTGCGTGCTACGCTTGTGGCGCTCTGGTGTCGCAAGTGACTCCGCAAGATGGAGTGCAGCCCACCAATCTCAAAAAGCTCTTACGCGCGGTTGAAGCGCTGACCGATCTCGGCTCGGTTTTGACCGCCGACCGCGACTTCCGCCAAACCGCGCGCGCCATGCTCAGCACGGTCATGGAAGCGGCTGGCGCCCGCGAAGGTGTGCTCTTCAGCTTCGCCGAGCGGCCCTCCATGCTCACCTCGCTCGATGCGCAGGGCTTCGCGCTACTGCCCGATCCGGCGATCATTCCGCTGCTGCCCCGTCACATTCATGCGCTAACCGCCTCTGCCGGTCCAGCTCTGCTCGATGGTTCCAACATCGACTCTTTCCTCAGTTCCAACGGCAACGTGGCGCCGGAGCTGTTCAAATGCGTGTGCCCTTTGAAAGTCCGGGGCAAGCTGGTGGGAGCCATTGTTCTAGGCCGCCGTCCCGGCGATGCCCTTTACGAAGACGACGCGCTCGAAGGCTTTCAGATGATTGGCAATTACGTCGCGCTCGCCATCCAGAATCACACGCTGAGCCAGACACTGGCGCAACGGGTCTCGGAAAATCTCCGGCTGCTGGCCTCGCTGCACGGTTTTTACGACAACGCGCTGGAAGCGTTCGCCACCGCCATCGACGTCAAGCACGTGGACATTCACGGACACTCGCTGCGCGTGGGACGCTATGCGCAGGCGATTGGCGAAGCCCTGGGGCTCGATCCCAATACGGTGGCGTCGCTGCGCTCGGCGGGATACCTTCACGACATCGGCAAAGTGGCCGTGGATGCGCGTCTTTTCGCCAAACCTTCATCGCTCGATGCCGAGGAATCCCGCGCCATGCGCGATCACACGGTCGTCGGCCATCAGATCGTGAGCAACGTGCAATTCCCGTGGCCGCAGATTCCAGAGATTGTGCGCTGGCATCACGAACGCGGCGACGGCTCGGGCTATCCGGACGGGCTGCACGGAGACGAAATGCCGATGCCGGTGCGCATCATCGCGCTCGCCGACTCATTCGATGCGATGACGACTGAGCGGCCTTACCGCGAACGTTTCTCTGTGGGGGCCGCGCTGCAGGAACTCATCCGCATGGCGCCTCAAAAATACGATTCTCATGCGCTCCAGGCCTTGCTGATTCAGGTGCGGCGCGATGCTATCGGTACGAACCACCTTCCTATCCTTGAGGCGGGCACATTGAATCTGTCAGGGACTGACGTTGATCAACTTGCGGCCACGCTGCAACACAACATTACGCAAGCCAAGGTCTATCTCACTTGAAATTTGGGGCACTCCTGTCTGCCGGCGTATTCGCCAACGGTGTAAAATCAACCTTGATTTTGTGGTCTCTCAGTCGAGACATACTGGCGCATCGACCCAAACGGATTATTTCGTCTTAAAACCGTATCGAATCGGAGCCATATTCATCTAAGGAAAAAAGCAGTCCACCTGCATGGGGAGGAAAGCATAGATGGCCGTCAGCGACCAGGGTATAGCCGCGAGAAGAGTAACCGGAAAAGAACTCGATCAGCTTAGCATCAACACGATTCGCACGCTGTCGATCGATGCCGTGCAAAAGGCGAATTCGGGCCATCCCGGCGCGCCCATGGGACTTGCCGCGGTCGCATACAGCCTTTGGCAGGAATTCCTTCGCTTTGATCCCGAAGATCCGCATTGGCCGAATCGCGACCGCTTCGTGCTTTCGAACGGCCATGCCTCCATGCTGCTCTATTCTCTGCTGTATCTGACAGGCGTGCGCGAAGTGAGCGCCGATGGAAAGATTCTCTCCACGCCGGCCGTTTCTCTCGATGATATTAAGAGGTTTCGGCAACTCGACAGCAAAACTCCTGGTCATCCCGAGTACGGTCTGACCACGGGCGTGGAGACTACGACCGGTCCGCTTGGTCAAGGAGTCGCCACCAGCGTGGGTATGGCCATCGCGCAGCGATGGCTTGCGGCTCACTTCAATCGCCCAGGATTCGATCTCTTCAACTACAACGTCTGGGTCTTCTGCGGCGATGGCGACATGATGGAAGGAATTTCTTCCGAAGCCGCATCCGTTGCCGGACACCTGGCGCTCGGGAACCTTTGCTGGATTTATGACAACAACCAAATCACCATCGAAGGCAAGACCGATCTGGCGTTCAACGAAGATGTGGGCGCGCGCTTCAAGGCTTATGGATGGGATGTCACGCACGTTCACGATGCCAACGACCTTGAGGCTCTCGCCAACGCCTATCGCCACGCCCTTGGCGTCACGGACCGGTCGAAGCTGATCATCGTCGATAGCCACATTGGCTATGGGTCGCCGCACCGGCAAGACACAAAAGAAGCGCACGGCGAGGCTTTGGGTGAAGAAGAGGTCAAACTGACCAAGCGCTTTTATGGCTGGCCGGAAGACGCGAAGTTTCTTGTGCCCGATGGCGTGCGTGAGAATTTCACCGAAGGCATAGGCAAGCGTGGACATCGGCTGAGTTCGGATTGGCGAGTGCTCTTCCAGAAATATGCCGCGCAATTCCCCGATCTGGCCGAGCAATTTGCCCGCATGGAGAAGCGCGATCTGCCGGATGGATGGGACAAGGAACTTCCCACGTTTGCGACCGATGCCAAGGGACTGGCAACTCGCGATTCGTCATCCAAGGTGCTGAACGCCATCGCAAAGAACGATCCGTGGCTGATGGGTGGCTCGGCGGATTTGTATCCCTCGACCAAAACGCGGCTTACGTTTGAGGGCGCCAACGATTTCGAAGCCAACCAGCCGAACGCGCGCAACTTCCACTTCGGAATTCGCGAACACTCCATGGGCGCGATCGTCAAC
>JBAVYO010000373.1:0-27443 GCA_049698855.1 Terriglobales bacterium | reverse complement strand
GCAGGATACTTCCGCCAAAAAGGCGCTGAAGTTACGCAGTTCACTCGCGAACATAGCGGGGTATGCAGACCAATTGGCGCACAACCGCGACACAGAACTGGCTCATCAGTTAGCCAATAATATCGCGGGAGAAGCGGAGAAATTGGATCGCGCAATTGACGATTTTCTGGAGGCACGCGAAGCGCAGCCTCCAGTTCATGAATTCAGCGTGAGCGGGCCGCGCAACTGACCCGCGGAAGGATGATTCTATGAAGCGAACGACAACAACGGCATGGATAGCGATGGTAGCTGTTGCGCTGGTGCTTGCAGCCGGCGCGATGCAGGCGCAGACTCAGTCTCCGTCGCTTGGCGATTACGCGCGGAACGTGCGCAAGAATAAGCCGGAGACGAACACGGCTAGCCGTCATTACGACAATGACAACCTTCCAACGACTGAACCGTTGAGCGTCGTCGGGCCAGCGCCCGCTGCTGCCGGCGAGGGCAAGACGGATGCTTCGGCCTCCGACACCAAGGCTGACACCAAGAAGGCAACTGACGAACTACAGCAGAAAATCGATACCCAGAAGCAAAAACTGGATTCCCTAAGTCACGAACTCGACCTGGAACAGCGCGAATACCGGCTGCGCGCGGCCGAGTATTACGCCGATGCAGGCAATCGCCTGCGCAACCCAGAGCAATGGACCAAGGATGAGGCGCAGTATAAATCCGACATCGATAGCAAGCAAAAGACGATCGAGTCCTCCAAGCAACAACTCAACGAATTGCAGGAAGAAGCGCGCAAGGCCGGGCTACAGCCGAAGCCGGACGGCGGCAACAAAGACGCAGACAAAGACGCCAATAAAGAAACACCCAAGGATCAGGACTCGAACAAACAGTAAGGCGCGGTTCGAGTAAGGCAGCTATGTGACGGCCGCATCGCCTGGCGGACGAGTTCGTTCTCGAATCTGCCGGGCGTGATGGCGTCCGTGGATCCAGTGGAACTTCCGCCACTGGCTGGCGGTCAGCGCTCCCAGAACTGGATGGTCCATGATCTTTACGTTGGCGCCGAAGCGGCGCTCACAATCGTCCAGGCCCGCAGCCATTTTCTGAATCTCACCAGAAATCGTGCCGTGCAAATCGTCAAAAGCGGTGCCACGCGGCAAAGAGCGTTCCGGAGCTTTCCTTCCCGTTGGAAAGTAGCCGAAAAACAAGACTACTATGCACCCGAAACGATGCTTTATCGTCGGGCGCGTCGCCAACGGAACTCCGCCTTCCAGGCATCTGGCAATGCCCTTATTCGTGTACTTGTAGGTGAGATGGAGGTGCTCCAGGATCTGCGCCGAGTTCCACTTCCCTGCCGGAGCTTTCTGCATGGCTTCTTCCGGCGCGCTCGCAATTGCGCCTTCCAGTTCCGCTTGCAGCTTCTTAAGATAAGAGTCCATAGGGAGCGGACAAGGACAACACCTGCGCCGGTCATTCTATAGGATTCCGCCGCGCGGTTCAGTACAATGATCGTCGATTGTCACGGATGTCCGAAATTTTGCGCCATCGGGAAAACAGCAATGAAAACTCTATTACTGGCAATTCTGGCAGCGGCCGCAATGTGCGGCTGCTCCTCCGGGCCGAGCACGCCGGCGTCGCAACCGGCTGCAACCAAAGCCCCCGAGCTGATCACAGGAAGCAGCGCCTTCTTCAAGTGCTATATAGCGGCTCGGGGCTGGGCTCAGGATGCGCAACCGTTTCGCGTTGAATCCACCGAGTCCAAGACGGGCGACGGCAAAGCCGGAGAGTGGCGCTCAAGCTTCGCTTCCGCCGCGCAGCATTCGACGAAGGCCTACACCTGGTCGAACGGCGATATTTCCCACGGCACGGAAGACAGCTACAGCCCAACCAACTCATCGACCCAGGTCTTCAACGTTCAGTTCCTCAAGGTGGACAGCGACAAGGCCTTCACGGTCGCTCAACAGCACGGCGGAGCGAAGTTACTCGAGAATAGCCCGCAGACGCCCGTTCTGTTTGTGCTCGAGTGGGACCACCAGACGAGCCAGTTGCTCTGGCACGTAATCTACGGCGCAGATCGCGAGACCGCGAAGCTGCGCGTGACCGTGGATGCATCGACGGGTACGTTTTCGAAAATAGAGAAGTAGGAATTGGCTGGGCAGTGGATACGGCTCGAACGCTATGGCCGCGCAAAATGATCTTTGCAGCAGCCTACTGGTTCGCCTTCCCGCCCAACTTTTCTAGCGAAGCGCGAGCGTCCTTGGACAAAGGGCCTTCCGGAAGAATTTTCAAGTATTGCTCGAAGTCTTTTCTGGCTTCGTCTTTGTCCCCCAATTTCTCCAGGCATACGGCAAGCCGGTACGTCGCAACGGCGTCATTTTCTTTGTAGTAAAGCGCTTCCTTGTAGCGATCCATCGCAGCCCTATAGTTCTTCCGTCTGAAGTAGTAGTCGCCGATCTCGACATCCTTCTGCGCCTTCATCGGGTTCCAGGGATGGAATTCCTGTATATCGGAAGTGTCGGAAGATGTGTTGGCCGAAGGAAGCAGATCACCGACAGCCGACTTGCTATCGGGATGGCTTTTCGCATCGTCGGCAGGTGGAGTGATGTCTGTACGCGTATCCTCGCTGGAACTTTCCTCAGCGTTGCGATCAGGATCGGAACGGGGGATCGAAGAACCTTTGGTGGATGAATCGTGCGTCGACGAACCCTGGCTTGGCGAATCCTGACCTGATGAACCCTGCCCTGAAGAAGCCGGATTCGGCCGACCCTCGGAGCCCTGTGCAGGCGGATTCTGACCGGAGCCAGACTGGCCTGATGACGGCTGGCTTGAGGCAGACTGGCCTGAGTGAGACTGACTCGCGGACGACTGGCTCGATGAACTCTGATCCGGTGAGCCAGATCCAGATGCCGGCTGCTGGGCCAGACAGCAAGCCCCAGCCAGTAGCAACCATGCAAGAGATGCGAAGCGGCTCATCATTGATCTAATTGTAGCTCCATCGTCGAGTGCGATGTCTCGTCTCTTTCTCGCCGCACGGTCTCATGTTGCAAGAATCTGCAAAAAAATCAGGCCGCCCATTTTCAGGCGGCCTGTTTGGCAAAATCCTCCGGGGAGGAGGGGAAAACTTATAGAGAGGGAGGATTCGCGGTCGATGCCTGAGCCGGTGGCTGGTCCGACGCGCCCGTATTCGTCATCAGGCGAATGTCGACGCGGCGGTTCTTCGCGCGGCCGGCGGAAGTCTTATTCGTCTCGACTGGCTTGTCCTTACCCAATCCGATGAGATAAATCTTGTACGCCGGAACATTCTTCTCCGAAGCCAGATATTGAATCACTGAATCGGCGCGGCGCTGGCTGAGGTCATAGTTATAGTCGGCGCTGCCCACCGAGTCGGTCGCGCCTTCGACGGTGATGATATATCCCTTGGTCGTCGAAACGCTGGCCGCAAGCTGGTCGATCGCTTCCTTGGATTCCTTGGTCAGGTTGTCTTTGTTAAACCCAAAGTGCACCGATGTTTCCGCGACCGGATGGTAATTGTCAAGATTAACCACCGTATTGGTGAGAGAGCTCACACGCTGGTCGGCGGTGTTGGCGGCCATCTGAGCTTTATCGGCGCTCTGGCCGGCAGCCATTGCATTTTGGTCGGCTTTCTCGGCGCTCGCCTGCGCTGCCTGGATGCCAGCCTGCGCGCGCTGATCCACGTCCTTAATGTCTTTCGAGTTCTTCGCCGTCAGATCGTCCAACTCGTTAGTCTTATTGATCAGTGGCGTGGTCTGCTGGCGAACATAATTCTTGGTGGAACAACCAATGGACGCCGCAGCGACGGCCACCAGCATTAGGGTCAACCAGATTCGTTTCATTGAGTGAGGGCTCCTTCCCCCAAATGATTGCTCGACTTCTCTTTTTCAGTCCTACTGGATTTTGTTGTTTCCTGGCCCGCAGCTGTTGTCTGCCAATAGCATTTTCCACTAGGCGTCAACGGCTGCACACTTCTATTAAAGCACGAGAGATGCCAATTCGTTTTTGCGAGGAATCAAGATAACAATCTTTGAATCAGGTGGTTAGAGGGAACATCGGGAAGCACAGCTGGGACATGGTTAAGCAATCCCGATATGGACCGTAGAAATTTTATACTGTTGCCGGTGGGCTGACGTTCTCAGCCGACTTCTGCGATACGCGGTAAACGAGGATTTTCACGCCAAGTTTACATCGCAAAAGGCACGCTAATTCCCATCACTTGCAACACTCGGATCAGCTCCCGGCGAGCAACGGCAGCGGTGACAAAGAGGAATCTCTTCCGGTTCTCATCGGGCTCGGCCAGGATCGGATGCTGGTGATAGAAAGTATTAAAAAGCTGCGCCAGATGAAACGCATGCTTCGCCAGATATGCCGGTTCGGTTGTGGCTATGCACTGGCCGACAATATGGGAGGTTTGAGACGCGGCTAGCCAGAGTTCCCAGATCGTATTCCCGGCATCGCCGCTGAGATATGGCCGGAAGCTTTCAGCGGCGATCCTATCCTTCGCTTCGGATAGGAACTTGTCAGCGTCCAATCCACCTTTGCGGAAAATATTGGTGGCGCGCACGACGGCGTATTGCGCGTAGGGACCGGTCTCTCCTTCAAAGCTGAGCGCCTCTTTGAAATCGAAAGCAATGACCGAAGGCTTGGTGAACTTCAGCATGAAGTAGCGCAACGCGCCGATAGCGATTTGAGTCGCAATCGTGCGGCGCTCGGAATCGCTAAGTTCGGGATGGCGGGAATCGACTTCCTTTTGTGCCGAGGCGATCAGCGCATCGAGCAGATCGTCGGCTTTGACGCCGAAACCTTTGCGGCCTGAAACCTCGATCCAGGGACGGTTCTTCTCTTCGTCACTCAATTCGTAACCAAGTTCGGCGGCGCAGCGAGGAGTGAGCGCGACCATCTCGTAGGAAAAATGCGTGTATCGATCCGCGGCTTCGCCATGGCCGAGTCCGCGCAGCGCTTCGATCACTGTGTTCTGCGCTTCGGATTGGCGGGCGTCGATGACGTTATAGATTTCGGCAACGTCGCCAAAGTGTGGATGGTCTTTGGCCGCATTGGGATCGGCAGGTGTGGTTGAAATCCAGCAATCGTGGTCGTTGGGATAACGAAAAAACTTGCGATAGCTGAAATCGCGTCCCAGCAGTCCGAACTTCCACATGTGGTACGCGATATCTTTTCCGACGTAGCCGACGGTGCCATTGGAGCGCACGATCACTTTCTGATCTTCCTCGGAAATCCCTGCCTCCGTGTTCTCTGTGCCTTCTGTGGTTAACGGTTTTGCCGTTCCCGCCCGACGCATGATCCAGCAACCTTTATTCTTGCCTTCGCTCTCATAAGTCAGAACGCCGGCTTCTTTCAGCTTGCTGAACGCGGCATCCCAGAAATGCAGAAGGAGAATCTCGCTCTCACGCGGCAGAAAATCGTATTCGATATCCAGCCGCTCCATGGTTTCCAGATGGCGGCGCAGGACAGCGGTCGAAATCAACTCGGCCAGATGAGCGACTTCGTTGTTCCCTTCCTCGATGGCGTGCAGTGTGGCTGCGCGTGCCGCGAGGTTTTGCTTGTCTTCGTCATACCAGCGCGAAACACGCGCGTAGAGATCCCAGCAGTAGAAGTCGAAGCGGGGCGCTGCCGCCAGTGCAGCAACTTCGGCGTACGATTTCTTTTCGACGTGCATGAATCCCACAACCACATCGGCAACCTGCACGCCGGTGTTGTCGATGTAATTCTGAATGTCGACTTCCCTGCCCGCAAAACGCAGCAGCCGAACAAAAGTGTCGCCCAGAATCGCATTGCGCAAATGACCGATGTGCGCCGCCTTGTTGGGATTTATGCTGGAATGCTCGACAAGAACTTTGCCTTCCAGCCCAGCATCGGCCCGTGTGTGGTCGGCGGCAAGCTCGGCTGCGGCCGCTGCGCGGTCCACGCGGACGTTGATATATCCTGCTCCGGCCACTTCAAACTTTTCGATGCCCTCGACTGTTCCGATGCCCGCAACAATCTCCTCGGCAATTTTGCGCGGAGCCTTGCGCAGTTTTCGGGCGAGTTCAAAGGCGACCGGAAGCGCATACTCGCCGAACTCAATCTTAGGCGGTTGCTCGACCACGAGATTCGGGACTTCTAGCTGATAGGTGCGGAGCAAGAACTCACGCACGGCGTCGGTCAGGCGGCGTTCGAGATAACGGTACAAGAATCCCTCTGAATGGCTGGAGAAACTGTGATTCTAACAAAATCGAGCGCGGCGCGAGTTTGACGCCTGGTAACGGCGAAACCTATGATGAAAAATCGGTCGTTGGTCTTCGGTCGTTAGTCGTTCGCGGACCACAATCGGCGAAGGAATACGTTTTAAAGCTGCGATTCTATAGAGATTCACTCCGGCACAGTCGCGATGTCCGAACGACGGACGACCAACGACGGTTTTCTCATGCGTATTGCTTACCTCGATTGTTTCTCCGGCATCAGCGGCGACATGTTTCTGGGCGCGCTGGTAGATGCGGGAGTGTCCCCCCAGTTACTGCAGGAAACGGTGGCCGCGCTCGAACTCAGCACCCGTCTGGAAATTTCGCGCGTGATGCGGGGAGGTATCTCGGCGACCAAGGTAGATGTTTATGTCGGCGGCGAGAAGGATGCACCGCGCGAGGCTTCTGGGGAGCATCGCGAAGCGCAGCATTCCATTGCACATTCTCATGATCATCCGCGTAGAGATGCTCATCATGAACATGCACAAAAAGACAACCACACGCACGGCCGGTGCCTGAGCAAAATCCGCGCAATCATCAACAAGGCTGCAATCAGCGCATCGGCCAAGGCGACTGCCATTCGCATCTTTGAGGCTCTGGGCACGGCCGAGGCAGAGATTCACAACACTTCGATCGAGAAAGTTCATTTTCACGAGGTCGGCGCGGTCGATGCAATGGTAGATATCGTTTGCGCCGCTGTGGGAGCGGAAGCCCTCGCTATCGATGAATGGGTGTGCTCGCCGCTGAATGTTGGCGGCGGCACAGTGAAATGCGCGCATGGCACTCTGCCTGTGCCCGCTCCGGCGACCGTGAAGCTACTGAAAGATGCGCCAGTATATTCGTCAGGACCGCAGGTTGAATTGGTGACTCCAACCGGCGCGGCAATCGTAAAAACTTTAGCGAAACGGTTTGGCGCATTCCCGGCAATGAAGATCGAGAAAGCAGGATACGGCGCCGGCACGCGCGACTTCCCCGAGCATCCGAATCTGCTGCGGCTGACGATAGGCGAGGGACTCGCGGCGACCTCAGAAGTGGCGACCGACCGCATCGCCGTGCTCGAAGCCAATCTCGACGATCTCAGCCCGCAGGTGCTGGCCTACGCCGTGGAGCGATTGCTCGCCGAGGGCGCTCTCGACGTATTCAGCCTGCCCGTGCAGATGAAGAAAAACCGCGCCGGCGCATTGCTCACCGTGCTGGCAAAATTAGAGGATGCCGACCGCCTCGTAAAACTGATGTTCGCCGAAACCACGACGTTGGGGGTGCGCCGCCGCGAGGAGCAGCGTCAAATTCTGGCGCGCCACTGGCAAAGCGTCGAGACGCAATGGGGCACAGTGCGAATCAAGATTGCGAACATGAACGGCACGGTTTCCAATTATGCTCCGGAGTACGAGGATTGCCGGGCGCTGGCGGAGAAACATCATGTGCCGTTGCGGCGCGTGATGCACGAGGCGGTTCAGGAATATCTGCGGCAAAATGGCGCGCGGAAGGTGTGAAACGAATTTTTCGCTGGCGCATCTGTTATAGCTAACAATTTTTAGTTGGCGATCTGGAGTTGACGGTCCGGTGTCGAGACTATAGTCGATACTGTCCCGAAGACGCCCAAGGAAAGCCGCCCTGGAACAACCGAAGGTTTGAACGAATCAGATTCTGAATTTCAGGATGAGGAGACAGATCATGAAGCGCAGCCTGATGGCAATGGCAGCAGCGGTGTTCGCTTTGGCGACGGTCTTGAGTTTCGCAGCCTCGGCTCCCACGGTGGGTAGCGCGGCTCCGGAGTTCACGCTTCCTTCGCAGGAAGGCACGCCGGTGAGCTTGAAGGATTATCGGGGCAAGTGGGTGGTCTTGTATTTCTACCCGAAAGATTTCACCAGCGGATGCACGATCGAGGCGCACAATTTTCAGCGCGATCTGGGGCAGTATGAAAAGAAAAACGCTGTGATTATCGGCGTGAGCGTGGATACGGCCGATTCGCACAAGCAGTTCTGCACAAAAGAAGGATTGAACTTCAAACTGCTGGCTGACACCGACCATAGGGTTTCGACGCTGTACGATTCGCTGACTACTTACAAGGACATGACGATCGCGGCGCGGCACACGTTCCTGATCAATCCGGAGGGGAAGATCGTGAGGGTTTATCTGGACGTGAAGCCGAACGAGCACAGCGCCGAGATGCTGGCGGCGTTGACGGAACTGCAGAAGGCTGAACTGCAGAAGTAAGAACCGCGTTGGTCCGCGGCAACATCCCAAGATCGGCCGCGGGCAGTCTTCGGTCGCAGTCGGCACGGCGCAGGGAAAATTGAACATGGACTCGCTCAATGCATTGAGAAAACTGTTGGAGCAGGTTCCGGATCGACTCCGTGCGATTCCGTCGGCGAGGGCTGAAATACGACGGGCAGCGGCGTGGTCTCCTAAGGAAGAATTAGGACATCTGCTCGATTCTGCGGCCAATAATCATCAGCGGATTGTGCGGGCTCAGATGGAGGACCGTCCGGCAATGCCGGGTTACGAGCAGAACCAGTGGGTCGCAATTCATGATTATCAGGGCCGGGAGTGGGTGGAGTTGATCGAGATTTGGCGAGCTCTCAATCGGCAACTGTCGGCCGCCGCCCAAGCCGTTCCCGATGAAGCATGGTCGCGGGCAATGACGATCGCGAATTCGGAGCCGCTGACCTTGAAGTTCGTTTTTGAAGACTACTTGAAGCACATGTTGCACCATCTCGAACACATAGGAATCGAAGTGGACGATCTTCAGCCAGTCAGTTCCACGACCGTGTGACGCGGTTCCACGGCTGCCGCGAGCCTCGGGCGCAGCGAAAATGCGCTAATCCGCATCGTCTCGGATAAAATCTCAACCAAGGGTGAAATGAGCAAAACGTTCTACATCACGACTCCTATTTATTACGTCAACGCGCGGCCGCACATCGGTCACGCTTATACGACTATTGCCTGCGACACGATTGCTCGCCGCCATCGCATGCTGGGCGACGACACCTGGTTTCTAACCGGGACCGACGAGCACGGCCAGAAGATCGAGCGCGCCGCGCAGGCCGCCGGCAAAACGCCGCAGCAGTTTACCGATGAGGTCTCTGCGGAATTCCGCGGCCTGTGGGACCGCATGGGCCTCCGCTACGACGATTTCATTCGCACCACATCGCCGCGGCACAAACAGGGCGTGCAAGCGCTCTGGACGCGCCTCGCCGAGAAGGGCTACATCTATAAAAGCCACTACACCGGCCAATACTGTGTGTTCGACGAGCTTTACGTGGATGCAGTTGGCCCGGGTGCGCCCTGCCCGGAATGCGGGCGTCCAACAGAGACGGTGCAAGAAGAAAATTATTTCTTCAAGCTCTCGGCCTTCCAGCAAAAACTGATCAACCTTTACACAGCTCAGCCAGATTTCATACGCCCGGAGACGCGGCGCAATGAAGTGCTGTCATTTGTAAGCGGCGGCCTGCGCGATCTTTCTATCAGCCGCAGCACGTTCTCATGGGGCATTCCGGTTCCCGGCGATCCCAAGCATGTCATCTACGTTTGGCTCGATGCGCTTGCCAACTACATCACGGCGCTAGGTTACGGATCGGCCGATCCAAGTAAGTACGAAAAATATTGGCCGGCCGATGTGCACATGATCGGCAAGGAGATTGTCCGCTTCCATTGCGTGTATTGGCCCGCTTTTCTGATGGCCGCCGATTTGCCGCTACCGAAGGGGATTACAGCGCATGGCTGGCTCTTGTTCGAAGAGAACAAAATGTCGAAGTCGCGCGGCAACATTGTGCGCACCGAAACCATTCTCGATGTGCTCGGGGCTGACGCGCTGCGCTATTTCCTGCTGCGCGAAATCGTCTTTGGTCAGGATGGTTCGTTCAGCTTCGACGCGCTCGTGCAACGCCACAACTCCGATTTGGCGAATGGACTTGGCAATCTTGCCAGCCGAACGTCGACCATGATCACGCGCTATTTCAAGGGCGAGGTCCCGCCGAATTCGGCCCAGACCGCACAGGATGCCGCCATTGCCGAGACGGCAACGAATGTGATCGCTGATTTCGCAGCGTTTTTCGACCAATATCAGTTCTCGAAAGCGCTGGAAGCGGCATGGGGGTTGGTTTCTGCGGTGGACAAGTACATTGTCGAGAACGAACCGTGGGCGCTCGGCGCCAAGGATGACGCGGGCAGCCGGTTGCGGCTGGCGACCGTGCTTTATACAAGCGCGGAGGCGCTTCGGATCGTCACCGCATTAGCTCATCCAGTCATGCCCGAAGCTACGGCAAAAATATGGGCGCAGCTCGGACTCGGCGACATTACGAAATTTAATTTGACGCAACTACGCTGGGGACAACTGCAAGCCGGCACCAGACTCGGCGAAGTACAGGCCGTATTTCCGCGCGCCGACAAATCGGCAATCGAGAGGATGCAAAAAATGGAAGAACAGAATCCAACTGTAGCTGCGGGCACGCCGCCCGCCGCACGTGCAGGAAAGGGCGATGCAGGGACGGGAAATGTAGGGGCGGGCAATGTGGGGACGGGCGACTCGCCCGTCCAGCCGAGCCAAGCTCGGCAGCCCGCTGCGAGCCAGACCGAGCCGGCGAATGCCCCGACAGCCAAGCCCTCCGCCGGAATTCCCGACGGCAAAATCGCCATTGACGACTTCGCTAAAATCGAGTTGCGAGTCGCGCAGGTTAAAGTCGCGGAGCGCGTCAAGGGCGCGGATAAGCTGCTGCGCCTTGAAGTTGACCTAGGGACCGAAGTACGCCAGATCCTCGCGGGTATCGCGGAAGCTTACGCGCCGGAAGCACTTGTAGGCCGCAAGATCGTTATCGTCGCGAACTTGGCTCCGCGCAAAATGCGTGGACTGGAATCAAATGGAATGCTGCTCGCCGCATCAATCGAAGGCGGCCAGCCTGTTCTGGCGAGCTTTTTGGAGGATGTGCCGGTAGGTGCGCGCCTGAAGTAGCTAATCTCTGTAGAGACGCGGCTTGCCGCGTCTCCCGCTGGCAAGGTCACCGGCACACACAGAGACAGGGCAAGCCCCGTCTCTACATTTGCATTCCCGACGACGAGCGACCAACGACTAGCCATGTTCATCGATTCCCACGCCCATCTCGAAGGCAATCGCTACGACGCTGACCGCGACGAAGTGCTGAAGCGCGCCAAGGCTGCGGGCGTAAACGCATATCTCAACATCGGCAACGGCGACGGCCCGGACACTGCCGACTGCGGCATCCGCCTTGCCGAGCGATATGCCGGGCGCGATGAATATCCCGAGATCTGGGCCAGCATCGGCATCCATCCGCATGAAGCGCATCTGGCAAACGACGAGGCCTATGCCAAACTCGTAGAATGGGCGCGGCACCCGCGCGTCATCGGCTGGGGGGAAATCGGGCTGGATTATTTTTACGACCACTCCCCACGCGAGGTTCAGAAGTCAGTCTTCCAGCGGCAGATGGAATTAGCCAAAGCGGCGAAGCTGCCAATCATCATTCATTGCCGACCTTCCGACAACAGCGAGAATGCCTGGGATGACTGCCTGGCAATGATCGCAGAGCATTGGAGCGCAGAGCTTTGGAGCGCGGATCATCGGATCGCGGATCATCAGAGCGTCGAATCCAACGGTTCAAACGCCCTGGGCGGCATCCTGCATTGTTTCACCGGCAGCGTCGAGCATGCGCGCCGCGGACTCGACCTTGGCTTCCTGATTTCCTTTGCCGGCAACATCACGTTTCCCAAGGCACAGAACATTCGTGATGCGGCAAAGATGGTACCGCTCGATCGCATGCTCATCGAAACCGATTCGCCCTATCTTGCGCCCGTCCCACATCGAGGCCAGCGAAACGAGCCTTCATTCGTGCTTGAAACCGCGCGGCAAATTGGCGAATTGCGAGGCATCTCAGCGGAAGCCGTAGGCGAGCAAACGTCCGAAAACTTCCGCAGGTTTTTCCGTCTTCCTTAAAGCACTGCCCCCGCCATCCCGTGTTCGCTTTGGTTCGGCTTCCATGCCATCATGGTCTCCCCGAGAACCAATCACCACTCGCGGAGGCTTCTTCATGGCGACAACGACCAGTACAATCACGGCGAAACGAATCAGCCCCATGCTCGCGACCGACGATATGGAGGAAACCATTCTGTTCTTTCAAAATGTCCTCGGATTCGCGCCCACTCGAAAATCGCCCGACTATTCGATCCTCGAGCGCGACGGACAAACCATCCATTTCATGAAAGCAGCATCCGACGAAGTAATGAAATGCATGCGGCAGCACACCGAGATCTACATCAAAGTATCCGGAATCCACGCCTTGTGGCAGCACGTAAAGACCTTCAAGCGTCAATACAGGATTCGCGATTTGTTCGACCGCAAATACGGCATGACCGAATTCCACATAACTGACCCCCACAGTTGCCTCATCTTTGTCGGAGAACCCACCGTCAAACGAGACTAACCGGCAAATTCGCGCTGGCCCTGCGGCGCAATTGCCATCTTTTGTGCTTTCCATGGTCTCTTCTGATACCCTCATGGTGCGGGTTTTGGGTGAGCAGCCTTTGCGTCGATTGCAAGAAAGTTTGCATCGCTTACCTTCGCCCGACAATCCAGAATACGAGACCTCTTAAGAGTCAATGCCGGACAATAGTTTTGACATCGTAAGCAAGATCGATTTGCAGGAAGTTTCCAACGCCATCCAACAGGCCATGAAGGAAATCACGACCCGCTTCGACCTGAAGGATTCGAAATCGCAGATCGCGCTGGAAGGCAAGGACGCGATCGTCCTGCACTCGGCCGACGAATATAAGCTCAAAGCCATCAACGACATCCTTCAGCAGAAGCTGGTCAAGCGCGGCGTTCCGCTCAAAGGCCTGACGTATGGAGTCATAGAACCGGCTGCTGGAAGCACATCCAAACAGAAGATCACGATGCAGCAAGGCATCCCGATCGAAAAAGCGCGCGATATTGTGAAGGCCGTTAAGGACTCGAAAAAGAAAGTACAAGCGTCGATTCAGGGCGATCTGGTGCGCATAAGCGGCAAAGATCGCGACACGCTCCAGGAGATCATCGCTGTCCTGAAGCAAAAAGATTTCGGAATCGATATGCAGTTCACGAATTACCGGACGAACTAAAGAAACGACCGCCGAGACGCGGAGTACGCTTATTTGAATGATTCATCTCGGCGAACTCGGCGTCTCGGCGGTGAGAATTCAAACTTGAGCACAACCAGCGCCATTAACGGGAAAGAGATTTTCGACCTGCTCCGCGACGACATTGTCGCCATCGAGGAGCAGTTCGGGCAGGACACCGTCTCGAATGTCGCCGCCATCACCGAGATTGGCGAATACCTTCGCGCCGGCGGCGGCAAGCGCATACGTCCCGCGCTTCTGCTACTTTCGGCCAAGCTTTTCGGCTATAAAGGCACGGGCGCGGTCAAGCTCGCATCCGTGGTTGAGATCATCCACACCGCCACGCTGGTTCACGACGACATCATCGATGAGGCGCAGATTCGCCGCGGCCGCCCCGCCGCCAACACGCAATGGGGCAATTCGAAGTGCGTGCTCGCCGGCGACTGGCTCTACATGCAGGCCTTTAAAATTGCCGTGCAGGAGCGCAATTTCGCCATTCTCGACGTGCTCATCGAACTCACGCAGCAAATGGTTGAAGGCGAACTGCTTCAGATGGAGAAGCTCGGCAAGCTCATCTCCTCGCAGGAATATCTCGATCTGATCTACCGCAAGACGGCTTGCCTGTTCTCGGTTTGCATGCGCGTTGGAGGAATTCTGGGCGGCGCGAATGCGGATCAGGAAGCGCGCCTCGGCCAATATGGCCGCGACCTCGGCATGGCCTTCCAGATCGTTGACGATGTGCTCGACCTCACAGCTTCCGAGAGCGTTCTCGGCAAGCCTGTGGCAAGCGACCTGCGCGAGGGCAAGGCGACAATGGCCGTGATTCATGCACTCGAACGCTGCAATCCCGCCGAACGTCACCAGATAGAAACGGTGCTGCGCGATCGCGCTTTCAACGGTGTCACCCACGCCGATATCCTGACCATCCTCAATCGCTACGGCTCGCTCGAGTACGCTTCGAAAGAAGCCGCCCGTTACGCCGACTCGGCAAGGAACGCCATCTGCATTTTCCCGGATTCCGAGATTAAACGCGCCTTGTTGTGGGCACCAGAATTTGTCGTTGCAAGAGAAAAGTAGCTCCGAGCCGCTGGCCACGGGCTTTAAACAACAAGCTTGGAGCAATCCATCTTGTCATCTCCGTACATTCCTAACGCCTGGAGATTGCCTGCTCGTAGCTCCAGCCCGCAGCTTTCACAAAATAGCCGCGTCCTCCGCAACAGCCGCGCATCCGATTGCTATACTACCCAGACCTCTCCGAATGAACGACCTGATCACACTCATTTCGCGCCACCCCTATCTGCTGCTCGCGGCGATTTGCTTTGGAGAAGCCATCGGGCTGCCGCTGCCCGCTTCTCTCGCTTTGCTGACAGCCGGCGCGGTCGCTGCCTTTGGGCATCTGCACTTCTATTTCGTCTTTCTATTTGGTTTCAGCGCCATGCTCTGCGGCGATGTGGTTCTGTACCTCACGGGCCGCAGCACGGGCTGGGCATTGCTGGGATTGCTGTGCCGTCTCTCGGCGAATCCGGAGACCTGCATTCTGCGCTCGGCCGAATATTTTTATCGCCGCGGCAAGCAAACTTTGCTTTACGCAAAATTCATTCCTGGCATCAACACCATGTCTCCGCCGCTTGCGGGGAGCATGCGAATGCGGCTGGAGCAATTCCTGGCATTTGACGCGATCGGCGCGGCCCTCTACATCGGTGCCTACGCGCTTGCCGGATACATTTTCAGCGATGCGCTGCGTGCCATCACGCGAGGATTGCGTTCCGCCGGTTTCGCCGCCGAAGTAATTTTTGCCATCGGTCTGGCCGCCTATATCGCCTATCGTATTTGGATCTATCGCAAATATCGCCTGCTCGACGTGGCTCCGCGCGTTCACGCCGAGGATTTGGCGCGCCGCCTGGCCGCCGCCGCACCCGGAAGCATTCTCATTGCCGACGTCCGCAGCCACGGCTATTACGATGCCGAGTCCGAGCGCATAGCAGGCTCCATCCGCATCGAACCCAACCGCCTCGAAGATGAAATCAAGAACCTCTCCAAGGAGCGCGAGATTTATCTCTACTGCACTTGAGCGCGCGAAGCCACCAGCGCCCGTGTGGCGCATCTGCTGCAAAAAGAAGGATTCAAAGTGTTCGTCATAGCCGACGGCCTGCGCGGCTGGCGCAAAGCCGGCCAACCCGTAGAACCAGTCCCAACAGGAGATGTAATCAAGCTGCCGATGTTTACGTGATTGATGTTTACCTGATTGATGTTCGCCGGATCGATTTTTCCCGATTAGAGTTCACCAGATTGACTTTTCCTGATCGAAAGTAGCGCCGGCTCCCAGCCGGCGGTTCCGAGGCCACCATGGCCTCGGAGTGGGCCAGAGCGTGCTTCACAAATCGGGTGTGGGAAGAGCACGTCTTTAGTGGTTGCGGAAAAGCTCTAGGGTTGTCACGACCGGGAAGGGCACGAGTTCCACTCGTGCCGCAAGCGGCGCCGAATCAAAGGCGGCTTCCAGCCGCTGAGGATCGGGCTGATAATGGGAACATTACACTGCCGCCCCGTCCCCCCCCCCGACATGCTGGCGCACAAAAAGCGAAAGGCCTACAATTGGAGAAGAGGAGGAGAAAGATGGTGATAACAATCCACTGCGCCAATCCTGAATGCGAGGCCTATAAGAAACCCGTCAAATACACGTTTGTTTACCTGCGCCGCAGCAAGGCATGTCTAGTCTGCGGCAGCCTGATGGTAGACGGCGAGAGATCAAACGATGATTTCAAGAACGGCCGCAAGCGTGTCGGCAAAGCACTCGTCGTTCGGGGCCACCATAGGCAGACAAGTTCCAAGAAGAAGAGGAAAAGCCCGGCTAGGAAGCGAACAAGTTACAAGCGGTAAGGGCGAAACGGTTCCGGGTAGAGGCTATTGATGATCTTTCGCGCATTCTTCGACGAGAGCAGGACCAGTCCGCATGAGAATAAGTCACTTGTCATGGGAGGATTCGTTGGACATATCGACGAGTGGAAACAAGCGTCCGAAACGTGGGACGAATGCCTACAAGAATCACCGTCGATCAACCGCTTCAGCCGCAATGAAGCAACCATGCTAAACGGCCAGTTCCGACACTGGAAGCGGTCAGCTGCAGACGAGAAAGTAAAGAACCTAGCTCGGGTAATCACCCAATTTCGCTTGCAAGGCTTCTGCGTGAGTGTGCCGCACTCTTGGTTTGCGAACAGAGACGCGCAAGCATCGAAAGGAATGATCGGGAGTCGCGTCTATGACTGGGGGTTCCTGACAGCGATTTCCGGGGTCTTGCAGTACATGAGCAAATTAAAAGTCGATTATACCGTCGATTTCATCTTTGACGAACGGAGCGAATTGAGCGCTTGCATTGGAATCTATAACGAGATGAAAAACAGCGGGGCCGTGGAAGTCATGGCCCGCGCTGGCATATGTTCGCCGGGAAATGACGAGGAGGTTGCCGCACTCCAGATGGCGGATTTGCTTGCAGGGGAGTTTTCGCATCTGAGCAAGAATGGACCACCTTCGTTGGAGCCGTTTTCGATCATTGCGAAAGCTAAGCCGGTAATCCATGTCCCATGCACTCCGCCTCCGCTGATCCCTGACATACTCGAAATTCAAAAATTGAGTACGGATGTAAAAAGGTCTGCCCATTGCCTTCTTAAGAGGATTTACGGGGACAAAGAGAAATCGTTGGAGGTCTTGAAGGACACAGCTGAACTGCAAAAGCAAAAGGCCTTTTTC
This sequence comes from Terriglobales bacterium, assembly GCA_049698855.1. Lineage (GTDB taxonomy): Bacteria > Acidobacteriota > Terriglobia > Terriglobales > Acidobacteriaceae > Acidiflorens. The sequence goes on along the minus strand of JBAVYO010000373.1, from coordinate 10,359 downwards.
GACCTACAGTTTCAGCGCCTCTGCGAACTGTCCAAGTGGCAAAGAAAGGTGGACGATTCCGACGCACAGAAAATCTAGCGTGGTGATGAATCTCGTGGAAGGAACTCGACGGCTGGCCTGCTCGCAAGAACCGCTGCGTTCTTCCCCCATTTTTCATCACAAAATCCTCGTACGCTCATCACAGACCTGCACCACAATCGCTGCGAAGATATCTCGACAGTGCACCATCGAGAACCGCGCCAGTCTCCAGAGACAAACGCATTTCCGGCCACAAACTTTTCACCGCTCTTTGACAAAAATCGCCCGGGCCAGCACCCTCGCAAGTGTACGCCAAACAGAAGAATTCGACGCTAAGTCGAATCCCTTGAAGACTTTGCCTCTAACTACCTTACTATCATCAACTTAACTCATTTTGGGGTAGGGGGGGGCCCCCCCACACATTCGTACAGGAGCGAGCGAGAGCAACGTCTTTTACAAAGTAGACCGGCAGCATTCCTGACACTGCAACTATGGCAAGTGCGCGAGTAGAAACAGAGCACATGCAGAGTGCATGCAATGAGCAAGCGCGGCCCGCTAAAACTCTCACGACAGCCAACCGTGACCGTCATCCTTGGCAGCAGTAAGCCATGATGCTATCTTCGCCTTATGGGACGAGCCTTAAGCCGATGCGGCGTAATTCTGGCGGCCGGCGAATCCTCTCGCATGGGCCGCGACAAAGCGCTCCTCCCATGGCCTCCGCAAGCCAGCGGCAGCACTGGATCCACGACCGGCACATTCCTCTCGGCAGCAATCGCCCTTTTTGCCGACTATGTCGACGTTGTGCTGGTCGTGGTGGGCAAGAACGAACGTAATCTGATGCCAATCGTGTATGCGAATGGCGCATCGCTAGTCGTAAATCCCGAGCCGGAGCGCGGGCAGTTAAGTTCTCTACAGGCCGGCCTTCAGGAAGTGCTAAACCGCGGGCGCGATGCGGCTCTGATCACGTTGGTTGATCGCCCTCCAGTGGCCATCACAACGCTTGAGCTTCTCGAAGCGGCCTTCGATCGCGAGGTGAGCGATGAAAAATGGGCCGCCGTACCCGAATACCAGGGCCAGCATGGGCACCCATTCCTAGCCGGGCGCGAGATGATCGAAGCCTTCCTGAAAGCGTCACCGACATCGACCGCGCGCGAAATCCTGCACGCCCATCAGGATAAAATCGCCTATGTGGCAGTTGAAGATCCGCTCGTAATCGTCAATGTCGACACGCCCGAACAATACGCAGCTTTGCCCGAACCAGCGACACATTAGCAGCTTGCCGAAAGGCAAGCAAAGAACAAGAACCCATGCCCAGAGCCTGCCCTAAGCGTGTCGAAGGCTTCGCGCCTGCATTGTGGGCTAACTCGGGCGAACCTAGACGCACATAGCTGAAATTAGACTATAAGGTTGCCATCATTCATGACAGATCTGAAACCGGAACAAGCCGCATTCATCGCCAGCGTTCTCCAACACTCTCCGCGCATCGCTACGTTTGACTGCGACGGCACGCTCTGGTCGGGCGATGCGGGCGAAGGTTTTTTCTCCTGGGAACTCGACCACGGCATCGTGTCCGATGAAATCGTGCGCTGGGCGCGCCCACGCTACGCCGACTATCGCGCCGGCAAAGTCGCCGAAGATGTCATGTGCGGCGAGATGGTCACGATGCACCGCGGCCTGCGTGAAGAAGCGGTCCAGCAGGCCACGGACACTTATTTTGCGGAGTTCGTCGAGCCGAACATCTTCCCCGAGATGCGGGCGCTGATCGAGCAACTACACCAACGCGGATGCGAAGTGTGGGCCGTCTCCTCGTCCAACATGTGGATCATCCGCTCCGCAATGCGGATTTTTAAGATCCCGCGGAATCGCATCCTCGCGGCCGAAGCAATCATAAAAGATGGCGTAATCACCGACCGCTTGGTGAGAGTGCCTAGCGGACCTGGAAAGGTACAAGCGATCCAATCCGCAATCAAAGCTTCTCCCGATTGCGCTTTCGGTAACGCGATCTGGGATCGTGAAATGCTGAGTATTGCGAAACACGCGTTCGCCATCAACGCGAACCCGAATCTGAAGGAGATCGCTGTCACGAACGGATGGACAATCTACCAGCCAGACTTAAACCACATGGGAGGATAAACTCCGCATCCATCGAGTCCTTTCACACCACGCGCAACAGTTCCTTCAGAGTTTCGATCGCCAAGTGCCCCGCGTGACCGGAAGCTTCGGGCAGGCCACCAACTTCCCGCAGCAGGTCTTCCCTGCTGATCTCCCACGCCGCCTCTATGCTCTTGCCTTTGCCCAGCTCGGTGATCGCCGATCCACAGGCCATTGCGGGTACGCATCCCTTGGCGCGAAAGCGTATCTCCACGATCCGGTCTCCTTCCAGACGCAAGCTCAGTTCCAGGACGTCACCACAGGCAGGATTCTCCAGGCGCGCGGTGGCATTCGGTTTTTCCACGACTCCCGCATTGCGCGGATTCTCGAAATGGTCGAGCAGTTCGGGAGAGTACATAAGATCGATTGTAATGTGCTGACTTTCCAGCAGCGGTTCAGTCTGAGAAGAAGGCGACTTTCTCCTTCGGTGCGTTTTTGCAATGCGCGGCCCTACAATAGACAAATGCCCGCTCCGCACACGCCACGGCGGATTGCTTGTCTGCAGCCCAGCGCCACGGTGATCCTGGCAAGAGTTGGCGCGCTTGATCGTGTAGTTGCCTGCACAAAATACTGCGCGGACGTGGTGCCAGAACTCGCTGGCGGCAAACGGCTAATCGTCGCCGACTCATGGAGCGCGAAGGCAGCAGAGATTCTTGCTGCCGAGCCCGATCTCGTGATCGCCGCCGTTCCTTACCAGCAAGAATCGCTCGCGGAGATATTGAAAGCCGGCGTTCGAGTTCTCGCGCTTGCTCCCCGCTCGCTCGCCGACATCTACACAGACATCGCAATCGTCGCCGCCTGCGCTGACGCCGGCGACCGAGGCGCACAGGTAATTTCCGAGATGCAGTCGGAGATCGACAAAGTTCGTCATGCGACAGCCAGCCTCCCTCGCAAGCGCGTCTTCTGCGAAGAGTGGGGCAAGCCGATTATCGCCTCGCAGCCCTGGGTCGAAGAGCTCGTGCGGGCGGCTGGCGGTGAGTTCCTGGGGAAACCGGGAGCGCAGTGCAACCCGGAAGAGATCGCACGGTTGGATCCGGAGGTCATCGTCGCGGCCTGGTGCGGCGCTGGCGATCGCGTGCCGCTCGAAAAAATTGTGCGTGAGCGAGGCTGGTCACAAACCACAGCCGCGAAGACCTCGCAGGTGTATTGTATTTCCGACGAGCTTCTCAATACGCCCGCGCCCACGCTCATCACGGGCTTGCACGCGCTGGCTGCGGCAATTCATCCCGCTGCGTGGCCAATTTCGGGACCATACCACAACAGGCTGCACCGAATTAAGGAAACTGCGACGGAAGAAATAATCCGCAAGGAGTTGGTTTAGGATTTTGGTTTAGGATTAAAGATCATGGCAAACGCTACAGGCCCTGACAAACTCGACGAAGTCCGCCGGGCCATCGAGCAATTGAATTCGAAAACGCTCTCTGCGGACCAATTCATGCAAGGCCTCGTGATCTTGTTACACGAAAAAATGCTGAAGTACAACTGGGTTGGGTTTTACATGCTGGAGCCGCACGCCCAGCCGCCCGTTCTCGTATTAGGACATTTTCAGGGAGCAATGACGCCGCACACACGCATTCATCTGAATCAGGGAATTTGCGGCGCGGCCGCCTCGTCGGGCAAGACCGTGGTCGTTGACGACGTCTCCAAGGATCCACGCTATCTCGCCTGTTCTCTCGAAACAAAATCCGAAATCGTGGTCCCCATCTTCGTAAACGGCGCCGTTGCCGGGGAACTCGATATCGATAGTCACTTTCCGGCCGCGTTTGGCGCCGAAGACCGCGAACTGGTTGAATATTGCGCACGGCTGGTTGGCAAGCGTCTGGAGGCAGGCCGACTTTAACGGCTCGATCTCGGGGAACGATGATAAAACGGGTAGTCGCTGCTCTTATCGTAAACGATGGACAAATTCTGGCCTGCCAGCGGACGCGTCATCAAGTGATGCCGCTGAAGTGGGAGTTCCCCGGCGGCAAGATCGAAGAGGGCGAGCAGCCACGCGACGCTCTGCGGCGCGAACTCGAAGAAGAACTCGGCATCGAGGCCACGATCGGCGATGAGGTCGCCCGCATTCACCATGACTACCCCGGCGGCGGAGCGGTCGAACTGCGTTTCTTTGAAGTCCGTAACTACCAGGGCGAGATCGAGAACCGCATCTTTCGAGAGATTCGTTGGGTGAGCCGGAAAGAACTGCTGGAACTCGACTTCCTCGAAGCCGATCGCACGCTCGTGGAAGATCTGGCCGCAGGCAAAGTCATCTAGGACAGGCCGTTCTTCGCACTGGCCCGCCCCGCGGCTTCAATCGAGACAACCGCAAGCTGGCAGCGCATGCTATCCCGCCCCGCCGCGCATCAGCCCATACACGTAGACCGCTGTCAACACGATCATGATCACCGTCGTTGCCCAGGCAATGACGTTGAAGGTGAGTTTGTTCACGTATTCGCCCATCAATTCTTTTTTGTTGATCAGCAGCAGCATGAAAATCAGAACGAAGGGCAGAACCGCGCCATTGACCACCTGCGACAACAAGGCGATCTTGATCAGCGGAAGCCCCGGTATCAGCACCACTGCTCCGCCCGCGGCAATGAGCCCCGTATACAGCCAGTAAAAAACAGGGGCTTCGGAGAACTTGCGCTCCACTCCCGACTCGAAGCCTAATCCTTCACACACCGTGTAGGCGGTTGAGAGCGGAAGAATCGAAGCCGCAAACAGCGACGCGTTAAAAAGCCCCAGCGCAAACAGTATGTACGCCCAGTCGCCAGCCAGCGGACGCAGCGCCTGCGCTGCGTCGGCGGCGTCGCGAATGTCGCGGATGCCGTGCAGGTAGAGTGTGGCCGCGCACGCCACAATGATGAACCATGCAACCACGTCGGTAAAAATACAGCCCACGATCACGTCAAGCCGCGAGGCAGCGTACTGACGCCGCGTGACTCCCTTCTCCACGATCGACGACTGCAGATAGAACTGCATCCAGGGAGCGATCGTCGTTCCCACTACACCGATCACTGTGTAGAGGTAAGCGCTGTGCCGGAAGGCCTCCATCTGCGGAGCCTTTATCGTGGCCTTCATGGCCTCAATCCATGCGGGCTTCGCCAGCGCTCCGGCAAAAATGTAAGTGATATAGAAGAACGACGCCAACAAGAAGACCTTCTCAACGCTCTTGTACTGCCCTTTGACCGCGATCAGCCAAACGATTACCGCGCAAATCGGCACTGAGATGTACTTGGAAACCCCGAACAGTCCCATGCTTCCCACAATGCCAACAAACTCGCCCACGACGTTGCCGAAATTTGTCAGCAGAATGCCGAGCATCATGAAGAACGTAATGCGCAGGCCGTATTCTTCCCTGATCAGGTCGCTCAGGCCCTTCCCCGTGACAGCGCCCATGCGAGCGCACATTTCCTGCACCACGATCAGGGCGATCGTAGTCGGAATCATGGTCCACAGCAGCATGTAGCCGAACTGCGCGCCGGCCTGCGAATACTGCAAGATGCCGTTGGCATCGTTGTCGACATTCGCGGTAATAAATCCCGGTCCTACGACGGCGAAAATCAGCAGGATCTGGATCTTCCAGCGTCTCAGAAATTTCATGCGCGCAATTCAGAGGTTCAGGATGGCCAAACAGAATGACCAGAATAAATGCATCCCGCTTTTCTGAACAGGCAGAAACTGCGCAAACGAAAAGAAAATTAGAGTTTGGCGCGCAGCATGTTGATCACATCGTCAGGCGTAATCACGCCCAAAAGCTGTTTCTGGGCGTCGACGACAGGCAGCGTTAGCAAGTTATATTTATCGAAGAGCTCGGCGAATTCCTTTTCGTGCGCGTCTTCCCGGCAGGAAATGAGGGGTTCCTGCACCAGCGCAAGCAAAGGGGTGGCCCCCGGCGCCAGCACAATCTTGGCCAACGGCACCCCACCCGCCAGCGTTCCACGTGAATCGACCAGGAAAACCGTGCTCATGCTCTCCATGCGGCCTTCAAAGCCCCGCAGAGCTTCGATAGCATCGTTTGTCGTCGAGCTTACCGAGAGCGCAATGTATTCGGTCGTCATGCGGCCAGCGGCCGTGTTCTCCTTGAATTCGAGAAGGTCGGTGACTTCCTGCCGCTCCTCGGGCTGCATCTGCACCAGAATTTCCGCAGTGCGCTCCTCGGTTAGATCCGCCAGCAAGTCAGCCGCAGCGTCGGGCTCCATCTCCTCGACGATATCGGCGGCGCGATCCGTCTCCAGCGATTCCACCACCGATTTCTGGACCTTTGGTTCCAGCTCTTCAAGAGCGCCCGCAGCCACTCCCTCGTCGAGGGTCTCGAACACCGCCTCGCGCTCATCCGGAGCCAGGTCTTCTACAATATCGGCAATGTCAGCGGGATGAAGCTTCGCCAGCCGCTCGTGAGAAATCTTTAGTTTCACGCGCCGTGCAGGGTCAGTCTCTATCAGGTCTACAAAGTCCCAGGGAATCTCGCGCGGCGGCAATCGGTGAAGCAGCGCCCGCAGCGCAGCCGCCGGAACCACGCCTTTTAGCAGCCGTCGAACCGCACCTCGCGCCCCGACATCCACGCCGCCAATCTTCAGCAGCGGACGGCCCAAAACGGTGTCTTGATGAAAATCCACATCGTTTACACGCACAACCTTGCGGCCATAAACGTCGATGACCTGCTGGTCAAGCAAATCGCGGCTCAAAAGCAACAGGCCTTCCGCGCCGTCCGCTTGAGCCCAATCTCGCATTGGTGTCAAGGCTCGCACACCGCCGTTGACGGCCGCCACCGCACTCAGCGGCAAAAGCCGGTTGCCGGACGATGTCTTGACGATGATCGCAGCGATCTTCGAGCGGTCTTCCTGTGGAGCGAGCGCCACCTCGCGGACGCGGCCACTTGCCGCGCCAGTCGAGTCGTACACGGTCGAGCCCAACAACTCGCTAAGAGCCAGCGTGCTCATCGTCAAGAGAATACAGAACCAGAGCAGGGGAATCCAGATCAACCGGACGAGCGGAGTAAGATTTTCAATAACGACTTGGATCAGGGCTGCGGCTCCAAAGCGCCTGCGCGTAACGGCAATCGAACTGGGAAACCGCTCACGTGGAACCCAAACCAGGGGACATTTCCATTCTGTTATGACAGAATGTGGGTGTATCGCGTTGACTTTTCCTCACGCTACAGGCACACTTTTTCATTCGCGCACTCCCAGCGCCGCGACGGAGTATTGTGTTACGTCGACTCCGCGAGCCATGGCGAATGCCGAGTCAGCAATCATTCGCCCTATGACCGCAGACCGTGTTTCGTACACGCTTGACTCGACGCTGGAGACAGTCAACCACGCGGAAGAAACAGCGAGCCGGATGGCGTCCGAGGCTGGCTTCGACGAAGAAGAGGTCCTCAAGATCTCCATGGCGGTGCGCGAAGCGGCGGTTAACGCGGTTCTGCATGGAAACGCTTACGACCCGAATAAGAAGGTTTCGCTGGCTTTTGAGCGTACCGCGAACGATCTGATTATTGAGATTCGCGACCAGGGTAAAGGGCTGGATGCCAGCAAGATTCCGGACCCGCTAGCCCCGGAGAACCTGCTAAAGACCTCGGGCCGCGGTATTTTTCTGATTCGCTCGTTCATGGACGTGGTGGAAATTCACCCTTCCCAGACGGGCACCGAACTTAAAATGATTAAGCACGTCCGCAGCAATGCGGACTCCAAGGAGGCTCCCCAGTGAGCATGAAGTCCAGCACTCGTCAGGTGGATGGCGTCACGATTGTCGATCTTAGCGGCCGTATCACGCTCGGTGAAGGCAGCATTGTTCTGCGCGATACCGTTCGTGATCTGCTTTCCAAAGGGCAGAAGAAAATTCTGCTCAACCTGGGCGACGTCAACTACATCGATAGCTCCGGCATCGGCGAACTCGTCAGCGCTTTCACCACCGCCAAGAACCAGGGCGGAGAACTCAAACTCCTGAATCTGACCAAGAAGGTTCACGACCTGCTACAGATCACCAAGCTCTACACCGTCTTCGACGTAAAAGACGATGAGGCCGGCGCGATCAAGTCTTTCGGCAATTAGCCCGGCACGCTAGTTGATACGTCGAAGCGGCAGGCGATCATCGACGCAGAACGGATTGTCGCAGCCGGTGCGACAGCGCAGCGAATTGTAGCGCCAGCAACTTGCTGGCGGTTCCGAGGGCGCCTCGCCCTCGGGGCGCTTCCGCGACGAAAATTCCCGATTTCATGCGATCCCTAGTCGCGATCGTCGGGCGTAAGGTGCCGCTCGTGCTTCCCTTTTCGGGAGCCCTCACGATAATTATTGACGGTCGCGCAGGCTCAACGCCGCCACTTGACTCTTACAATTGAAGCAGAGGCTCTAGGCGGCCTCGGCTTTATGCGCTTTCCTGACCTGATCTTCTTCGCTGGAATTGTCCTGGCGACAAGCGTATTTGGCAGCGCCAGTAGCCATTCCAACTTGAATCCCTTTCGCACCAATTCGTCTCCGGGCAGTTCTTCCGAGAATAAAGAACTTCAGAACTGCCTCTCGGTGGCAGACGCCCAGAAACACGTCGGTAAAACAAACTGCGTCAAAGGCACGGTTGTGCGCGTGGAGGAAGGAAACAACGGCGTGACCTTCCTCGACTTCTGCACCGACTACCACGCGTGCCCATTCACCGTCGTGGTGTTTCGCGGCGATCTTAAGTCAATCGGCGACGTTCGCCAGCTGCAAGGCCGCGCCATCACAATTAAAGGCAGGATCGAAGAATATGGCGAGCGCGCCGAAATCGTCCTGCGCCATCCCCAGCAACTCGGCGACAGCGCATCTCAATTGACCGCGCTTCCCAAGGACTACGACGTCGAACGCCAAGGCCACTACAGCGCCGGAACCTTCCGCGCAACAAAGGCAAAGAAATCCAGGCAGGCGCCTCAAAGCGCGCCGGATTCACTCGAAGATCCCGAAGTTCCGTAGACCAGTCCGAGTTCATATCCGCTAGTCATCATTAAAGATGAACCGCAAAAAAAAAACTGCTTCAAGCCGGTTAGCTTGAAGCAGCAGCTTTCTCAATTGCTTCCAAGTTTAGAAGCGGACCACAATACCGGTTGTGATCCTGACATTATTGCTCTGGCTGAATGATGGAATGGTCACGTCCGCAACCGTCTTACTTCCAAAATGGTAGTAAACCCAGTCAGCATCAATAAGGCGAACTGCGAACATCTTATTGATCTTGGCATCCACGCCGCCGCCGATCATCATGGTGAAACCGTTCTGGGAAATGGAAACCCCAGACTCTGACTCGCTCAGGCGGATTCCTCCGAATAGTGCGTGGGCGAATGGCTTTATCAGGCCCATATGCGCAGAAACTACAGGGCCGCCGGTGTAGGTATACACGTGATCGGAAACGCTGGTGGAAAACCCTTCCACGTTGCTGTTGATCGTAGCATAGGTTCCGCCGAAATCTCCCTCGACTCCTAGATACTTGCTGAGGTTGCCTCTAAGTGAAGCGTCCCATCCATTGAAGCCCTGACTACTATTGGGTTCGCTCTGGCCATCTATAGTAATGGTTCCGGTGTGCAAATATTGATATCCGCCGAACACTTCCACTTTGTCCTGAGCCATCAAAGGAACTGACAGCGCGGGTGGGAGCGCAAGGACATACAAACGTTTGGCACCAAGAGAGAATAACTTTCGTTACTGCCAGACTGACCTAACCAAGGTCAAGCGACTTAGCCACTGAGAATCCGCTGATGTGCGGCAGCCTACCCGCTATGCCGACTTTCCGGAGTGTCATGGACAGGATAAGACTTAGGCTCCGGCACATGCTTTTCATCAGTTATCAACATCTTAGGATGCCGAACTGAAAGACTTACGTTGAAGTCTCATCATGAGAAAGCTTCCGCCATCTCGCCTTTTACACCATCCCGCGCCGTAACTCTTCCAGCGGATACTTCGTCCCCCGCCAGACAATGCCGCCGTTCCATAAGGTGTGGAACATCGATTGCATCATTGTGTACATGAAGAACGCGGTGCTAACTGGATGCAGAAAGAAATAATAGGGCGCCACATCCGACCGGCTCGACATTCCGTAGTAGATCGCAAACAGCGATAGCAGCGCGATCGCATAAGGCAGACGAGCCCATCCATGGGCCAGCCAAACGCCAAGAAACGGTCCCCAATTCAAAAACGCCAGCCCGACGATAGACGCCACAGTCCGAGGCCATTGAAACGACATCAC
>JBAVYO010000372.1:0-7540 GCA_049698855.1 Terriglobales bacterium | reverse complement strand
CACTAAAGAATTCCCTGTAGCGCGGCCGGACCGAAGCAAAGTGATTCGACACGCTCAGAACACGTCCCTTGTCGACGCGGGTGTCATATCCAGTCCCTTCCAGCATCTCGATCAGAGCTTCCGTCGGGTTGTGTCCCGGTCCCAGCGACAGGGAACTGACCGCCGTGTCCACAATGTCGCACCCGGCTTCGATCGCCTTCATCAGGGAGACGAGTGTGACCCCGGTCGTGGCATGCGTATGAAGATGGACCAACATGCCGGCGCCGCACTTCTCCTTGATTCCTTTTACGAGGTCATACGCGGGTTGCGGCTTCAGCAGTCCAGCCATGTCCTTGATGCAGATCGAATCGGATCCCATTTCCTGCAACCGTTGCGCCATCTCGGCAAAGGCCGCGACGGTATGCAGAGGGCTGATCGTGTAACAAATCGTGCCCTGCGCGTGCTTGCCCGTCTTCTTCACCGCATCGATACTGGTCTTCAGGTTTCGCACGTCGTTAAGAGCGTCGAACACGCGAAACACATCCATCCCATTCTCGGCGGACTTCTCTACAAAACGCCGCACCACTCCGTCCTCGTAATGCCGGTACCCAAGCAGGTTCTGGCCTCGAAGCAGCATCTGCAATCGGCTCTTCGGAAGCAGCTTGCGGAACATCCGCAGCCGTTCCCACGGATCCTCATTCAGAAATCGAATGCAGGAGTCGAAAGTTGCGCCTCCCCAGCATTCCACCGACCAATAACCGGCATTGTCGATGTCTTCGCAAACCGGGATCATGTCGTCCATTGCCATGCGAGTCGCCAGCAGACTCTGGTGAGCATCTCTAAGCGCGAGTTCCGTAATCTCAATAACGCGGGACATATCAGTCTCCTAACTCAACAATAATCTACAGATCAAGATCCTTGGCCAATTCGGTTCGTCCAAAAGTACGGTCCACTTCCCGTAACGGTCCGCTCCGAAGCCGCGCATAGCTCGATATCAACTCCTCGGCTCGCGATGCCCTGAACGGAAACCCTATAGTTTTAGTGCCCTGTAGGTTTGGATTCGACGTCGGCAAAATCAATTCAACATTCCACTTTCTTGGAGCGGGGCCCGGGAACGCTTTGCCAGCTTGCACGATAACGAGGCCAGAGAGGAGTAAAGGTCTTCGTTATGTACGATCATATGCTGCGGGACGTTTAATTTGACAGGGGCGAAGTTCCAGATCGCCTGAATACCGGCTCCCACCATTTCGTCGGCCACGGCTTGCGCGACCTCAGCGGGAGTAGTGATGACTCCAATTTGAATGCCCATCCGCTGGGCTATGACTGCCAGGCCTTCGAGGGCCAGCACGGTTTTGCCGTGGATCGTTTGGCCAATTTTGCTTTCGTCGACGTCGAAAGCCGCAACTATATGGAGCCCAAACCTCGAAAACCGTTCGTGGCCAAGAATCGCCGTTCCCAGATTTCCCGCTCCTACAAGCACTGCCTCATTGGCGACATCCCACCCCAGGAAAGACCCAATCGCCACCACCAATTCGGCTACCGAATAACCTATCTTGGGTTTCCCAATAACTCCTGTAAATTGCAGATCCTTACGGACTTGTACCGGAACACACTTCAAATCCCGGCCGATCGTGCTGCACGAGACCAGCGTGATTCCCTTCGCCTGCAGCCCTACCAGGTAATGGTGGTACTGCGGCAGCCTTTTTAGGCTCGGCTCAGGAATCGACAATCCAGAAGCTTCCTTCATGGGTCCGTACCGATAAAGTTTTATCGAATAGGTATGTTTATCCTAAACAGGTTGGATGGTTGATTTCTGTGACGGCCATCACCTTCGGATGCACCAGAGTAATTGCGTCCCTTGGCCACTCCTGCTTTCGTTCAGCCGATCAAACGAGAGCCTATTTTCGACCCACAATCCAAATCCCACAATCGAAATCCCACGATCCACCGACAAGACTGTTTTGCTCCAGTCATCCCTGAGCAAGCACAAAGGAGCGCAGCGACCAAGCGCGCGCCGAAGGACCCCTACTTTCTCAAGAGCTGCCGCGTCGACACATGTCCCCTAGTGTGGTGCGTCAACAGATCGACATTTATAAGCCGCCATTTCCGCTTTGATCCTGCGTGCCCTCTGTGGTCAAGCCTTTGAACTCCTCGCCGCACACACCACGCGGATCGAGGCACAATCTTCCGACGCACTACCCTAAAACGTGAATCGTGCCGAAAACTGAAGCACGCGGGGCAGGCCGTTGGGACTGATCTCCTGCAGCGTTCCAAAATTGCCGGCCCCAGAGTTCGGCACCAGATAGCAAGTCTGGTTCGGTGTCGTTCCGTCGCCGCAGTGCTGTCCAATTGGGTTGTATTGCAACTGGTTGATCCCATCGCCGTTCTGCACGTAGTAATTGCCGTGGTTGAACAAATTGAACGCCTGCGCCTGAAATTCCAGTTCCTTGCCTTCCTTCACTTCAAAACTGCGCGCCAGCCCAACGTCGATCCTCTCCAGCCACGGACCATAGAAGGAATTCAATCCGATGCCCGGCGTGGGGCCAGCCCCGTTGACGCCGCCTGCTGTGGCCGCAGTGTCCTGGTTAAAGGCCGTGTCGTTCAGGTTGTCATCGGCGCCTTTGCATGCGTAATTGGCGAAGGCTTCAATGATTGGCTTGGAAGTCGTGCATGCGGGACTCAACAAGCCTGCGTAGGCTCGTCCGGAAGAAAACTCCATGACACTGTTGAGCCGCCAGCCCGAAAGAAGTGTCCGTCCGCTTCCCGAAGATGTCAGTTTCTCCAACCCGGGCAGGTAAACAGCCGCCAGAGTAAGGCGGTGCCGCTGGTCGAGCAGCGACGGTGCATGGGTATTGCTGAAGTCGAATTGATTGTTGAAGTCCATCCCGTCGAGCATGATGCTCTTGGCGAAGGTGTAGGAAAATTGCAGGGCGACGCCCTGCGACATTCGGCGCTGGATCTGCGCGAAGAAAGAATTGTAGTGGTTTTGCGCCGGACTGATGAGCTCCTGGATCTGGCCGAGTTGGCTGCTGACCCGGCCCTCCGTGAGCAGGCCATTATCCATCGTCGGCAGCGTGTAAGTCGGCCCGTTGCAGGCCGCCGGCGTAAGCGCGCTCGGAGGACAAATGATGTAGGTCGTCCTGCCCTGCAACGGTTCCAGGTTCGCGTCATAGGCGCTGCCGGAAATAATGTGCACGCCGTGATTCCACATCGTGCCGAGGCTTAGCGTTGTGTTCTCCGAGATTTCGCGCCCAATCTGCAAACTCGCCTGCAGGATATAGGGCGCCCTGAACTGCGGAGAAACCAGGGAAATGTCCTCCGAAGCAGAGAATAACGGGGAATTCGCCGCGAGAATATTGGGAAATGTTGGTATCTGTTGGTCCGGGCAGCCCAGCGTTTTTGTGTAACTGGCGCTTGCCTCAGACTGCTGCGACCCCAGCCCGTTCGAGATCACCGCATTGCGGTAGTTCAGCCCGTTCATGTTGGTATAGAACATACCGAATCCTCCCCGCACTACGGTCTTCGATTCCGGCTGCCAGGCAAATCCAAAGCGCGGCGCAACCCGCCGAAACTGATTTGGATATTGCCCCGTGAGCGGAAACAACGGGTTTTCTGCCGGCTGCGGGTAAACCTGGAAGTCCTCGCGCAAGCCCATTTCCAGAGTTAATTTCGGCCAGGCGCGGAAAGTGTCCTGCACGTAGAACCCGTAATAAGGTACGGCAAAGGAAAAAGTCGGCTTTCCCGCAGCCTGACTGAAGTTGATATATTCTCCGAGCGCAAAGGCTTCCAGATTCGGAAATTCATACAGGCCGAGCGGCGATCCGAAATCGACAGCCTCGTTCGGATCCGCGCCACCGTCGTTGGTGTCCGCATCCCACGCGCGGTTGAAATCGAAACCGAATTGCAACGTATGCTTTCCAATCACATAGTCCACCCGGTCCGCCAGGGAGTACTGCCTTTCAAAAACTCTTCCAATAGAGAACGCCGAGTTCCCCAGGGTAAAAGCCGCGGGACTGTCCAGGACTACCGTCGGCGTGTTCGGAGCCAGACCGGTCGGCGTCGAGATCTCATTGTCTTGCGAAGTGCTGGCGTGAAATTCGTTCAGCAGCCTGGGCGAGAATGTGTGTGTCCATCCCAGGCTCGCCTGGAAGGTATGGACATAGGCGTTGGCCAGGGTTTGCTCCCCATAGTTTCCCACGGTCGGATCGGTGATCACTCCTCCCGGCGAACTGAAGCGGTTCACATTGAAGCTTAGGAATAGGCCATCGCGTGAACTCGCCTGATAGTCCAGCCGGGGCGTGATTACCCAGTCGTTGCGCTTCCTGGCTTTCGTGCCGAGATTGGAATTGAGCGCATTCACCGCGTTCGAAACTTGCTGCAGATAGCTCTGGTTGTTCGGGTCAGGTGCGCTGTCCTTCCCCGGCGCCGGCAATGGACCGTTCGGCGCGGGCAGCGAGGTCCCAGCCGGAATATCAAAATAAGTACTCAGGAAAGAAGCCAGATTCGCCGGCGTCGTCGCCAAATCCGGGTTGATCACCGAAATCGGATTGTTCCGCAGTTGCTGCTCATAATCCGCGAAAAACCATAGACGGTTGTGCACGATCGGCCCACCCACCGCTGCGCCAAATTGCTGTAACTCATCTTCCGGTTTCGGATTGCCCGCGGCTTTATCGAGAGCATCATTGGCCTCAAACACCGAGTTCCGGTTGTAATAGAACCCGCTGCCGTGGAACGCGTTGCTTCCCGACCGCGTGACCGCATCTACAAAACCCGCTCCACCTCCATAGATCGCCGAGTATGGGCTTACCGAGACTTGAAACTCCTGGATCGAGTCCTCACCATACAGATACGGAATGCGGTAACGCCCGATAATGTCGGAAAAGTAGTTGTTGGTCGCGTTGGATCCGTCCACGGTGAAGGCGGTCGAGCCATTTCCGTTCGCGTATCCCGAGTCTTCTCCGCCCTGTTGACCGGCAATGCTGACCAGGCCTGTGTCGCCGTCGTAGCTGGTGTTGGGCGTCAGAGTTACAAAGTCTGTGTATTTCCGTCCGTTGAGCGGTAACTCCTCAATTAACGACCGGTCGAGCACCGTGCTGGCCGAGGATTCCTCGGGCCGCAGCAGCGGCATGGTTCCCAAAACTTTAATCGTGTCCGCGCTCGCGCCCACCTGTAGCTTGATGTCCAGCAACGCTGTGTTTCCTACGCGCACTTGCACCAACGCCTGCACATCCCGAAACCCCTCGAGCCTCGCCGCGACCGAGTAGTTGCCCGGCTTGACCGCGGGAAACTGGTACAGTCCCGCATGGTTCGTCTCTGCGGATTGTTCGACGCCGGTCGCAAGGTTACGCACAACCACCGACGCTCCCTGTACGATCGCCCCGCTCTGGTCGATAACGCGGCCGCCAATCGAACCCGTCATCACCACATTCTGCGCGGTCAGCAATGCGCAGCTTGCTAATACAACGAAAGCGCCGAAGACGGCCAGCGTCCAGGCCACGCGAGTCATTCTCCGGTTCGGTAGAACGATGGTTTTGCCGGCAGAATTTAAAAAGAGGGCAGGGAATTGGTCAGGCTTCATATCTGTCTCATCTTCGTCCTTGGCCTTATCTCGTCCTCGGCACGTCGATCTCATGTGTGTTCTTAGAATCCTACGTCAGACCAGTGCCAATGCTTCAACAAAAGCCTACTATCGCCAATGGTAGTTATCCCGCGCGCTGCCACCCCGCCTACTAGTGTCGTGTCCTGCAGGTGCCCCATGTTTGCCCGCTTTTGGCAAACGTGGGATCCCGCTCGAAGAACCATTAGGGTGCTGAAAACCCGGTGTTGATTTTGGGCGGCGCAGCGCTTCAGCGCCTGGGGGGCGACTCTAGGGAAACTCTGATTAAGTGTGGCGGCGGGCCCTCGCCGCGAAAAATCGGCGATCTGGGGCAGCTCTCGCCCTTCAGAAGATACTTAATCAGAGTTTCCCTAGGAAGCGGAAAAAATGTCTGGTGTGGCGCCGTCGAAACCACTTCTGAGTCGCCGGTCCGCTCAGTGATCCTCTGTGGTTTTGCACTTCTCGCAGGACACCACCGATCACGCGCGCCAAGCGTTACTTCTGCGTGGGCGCCTGATTCTGCGGTACGGTCGGCGGCGTCGACGAAACGGGCTTAGTCTGACCTGTCGTCTGTGCAGGTTTCACGCCCGAAAGCACCGACGTTGGACCAGTTCGCCGGGAGGCATAAATGGAAAGCGTGATCGAGGTGATCATAAAGATGATCGCCGACCAGGTCGTCGCTCTCGAAAGCGCCGAGGCCGCGCCCCGCGGGCCAAATGCCGTCTGGCTGCCCTGTCCTCCGAAAGCCGCGGCCAGATCCCCGCTCTTGCCGCTCTGCAGCAGCACCACTGCAATCAGAAACAGACAGACGATGACGTGAATAATTGTGATCAAAATTGTCATGACAACAAAACTCCCCAAGGGCCCTGTTTAGCAGGCGCCTTCCGTTTCAATAAGCCCTGTCAATGAAGGCTGATCGGCACGATCATCCGAGCAACGGGATCTGATAATTCATCCAAACTGCTCGCAGGAGCGCGTGGCGCTCTTCTCCCGACCGTTTTCCTATTGTAGGGTACGGCCCCGCAGCCTGTAAACCGGCCAGACTTGCTGGTAGTGTCCCTAATAATTAGGGCGCTACCGACTTGGTGCTAGTGGCTCAACTTGATTGTCATCCCGAGGAAGCGCCTTTTGCGCACCTAGGGGCCTGTCCTGAAAGCGTGTGACCTTTTGTGCCCATGGCCCCTGTTATCCTAAGTGTTCTTGCCCTCTGTCATCCTGAGCGACGTAAGGTGAGCGAAGCGAGCCGAACAAGTCGAAGGACCCCTACACTTCCCAAGCCGACGCCAGTGACGCAAGGCATTCTCCCCGCGCCCTATCGACTTTGCATTCGCATCCGTCGCAGCCGCTTTTGATTTTGGGCGGTGCAGCGCTTCGGCGCTGCACCAAAACTCGGCCACCCCAATCAAATGAAATGTCTTCCTGAGAGCCTGTGACTTTTTTAAAATCGCCAAAAATCAGCGCTGCAAACAATATAGTTACGGCGACAAAATGGTCAAAAAATCAAAAAAGTCACAAACTCTGAGAGCCGCCGAAATCTGGGCGCCCCGCGCAAACCGGGGTCCCCCGTCCCGCCCGGTTTTGGCATGATGGGGTGGGCGAACCGTCGCGGTTTTTGCGACGCAAAATCGCGCGTTTGGCTCGCTTCCTTCTACCGCTCGATCTTTACCGACTTCACAACCACATCTTTACTGGGGCGGTCCTGTCGATTCTTCGGCGCTTTCGAAATTTTCTCGACCACGTCGTACCCTTCCACCACTTCTCCGAAAATGGTGTGCTTGCCGGTAAGCCAGTCGGTATTGGCAACAGTCAGAAAAAACTGACTCCCATTGCTATTTGGGCCGGAGTTCGCCATCGCCAGCTTGCCCGCCTTGTCAAATTTGTGCGGCGAGCCTTTGGTCTCATCCTCAAACTGATAGCCAGGACCGCCAAATCCCGTACCCTGCGGATCTCCGCCCTGAATCATGA
>JBAVYO010000371.1:0-9699 GCA_049698855.1 Terriglobales bacterium | reverse complement strand
ACCACCGAGCCAAACACGTCATAGAGCGCATCCAGGTTGCGGTAGAGCTTGAACGTCGCCGCCAGATCTTCCGGCGAATTGCCCACCTGGGCCACAATCTCCGGCAGAGCCGACTGAAGATTGCGCTGAATCGACTCCACGTTCCCTTGTGTCTGCCGCTTCGTCGATCCGTCCGTCTTCCAGTGCTCAACCCGTGTCTTCGCCAGATCGGCCTGCATCGCCGTGGACGACTCTTTGAGGTGCGACAAAATGCCGTTGAGTTCGCTCACCGACGCGTATGCGACCGGAGCCGAAGTAGCCTGAGCGTGAGCATCCTGCGCGCGAGCCATCCCCGCCAACGACACCACGCCAATTGAGCAAGTTGAGACCAGCCGCCGCAACGTCCGCCGCCGCGCTCCCAGGCGGGGAGTTTGCGACCGCTGCGTAAATAGCGGCTGAATATTGTCGTTAAACTGCGTCAACACCCGAGCGAGATTGTTCCGCAAGTTCGACATGGGGCTCCTGATGGTTCCAAAAGTTCTGCCCCATATCCTAGTAGAGTTTGACGTAGCAGGGAAGCTGCGCGAGAATCATAGAGCGGCATGGTTGGATTGTCATCCTGAGCAAGCGGTTCTTGCGCAGCGAAAGATCTGAGCGAGCGCGTGATGCGCCGCGTTCTTGGCGACGCAATAATCACGCGTTTGGCTCGCATCATTTTTTGCTCTGGCACGGATTGTTTATACTTCGTTTCACAAGTGGGCCTGTGGCGCAGCTGGGAGCGCGCTTCCATGGCATGGAAGAGGTCGTCGGTTCGAACCCGACCAGGTCCACCATATTTTCAACTACTTGCAGATACCCCGCTTTTCAGTTTGGTAGCATTTGGTAGCAAAAAGCTCGTCCCGCGCGTGACCTCTTCCAAATTAGGAAGGAGTCGAAGCTCGGCACTGATGGCGTCGACCGTCTTCTGCACGCTTTCCGGAATCTCCTGCATGTAAACGTCAGTTGTCGTTGCCGTGCGAGAGTGCCTGAGCACGCCTTGAATGTCCTTCACTGTCCCCTTCTTCTGCGCCAGCGTCGCGATCGTGCGCCGGATCACTTGGAAAGTCAGCTTGGGCAACTCAAGTTCCTGCTCCAACCCGTGCAGAACCCGATTCCGGTAGTTATTGCTGTCCATGAACCCGCCTTTTTTGTTCGGGAAGATGAACGCCTCCGGAGACGAATTGGGGCATCGCTGCTTCCAGAGCCACAGGTCGTCGGCTAGTTCTTTCGGAACGTGGACGACTCCCAAGCTCTTTCGAGTCTTGCCCCAGGGGCGGATTTTGCCTTTGTATACGGTTTCCGCCAGCCGCATGGTGCATTCGGCGTGGCTGAAACACTGCCAGCGAAGCGCGAACAACTCGCCGGGACGGAGTGCATTCGTCATGTCAAGTTCCAAGAGAATGCGGCCTCTCAGCTCCAGCTTTGAGAGCGCACTCCTCAACTGTGGCCAAGTCAAGGTCGTCCGATCAGTGTCGCGCAACTGAGTCGGGACAGTGACCTTCCGAGCCGGGTCCTTGACGAGGAAGTCCTGATCCACTGCCTCCGCGAAGATGTCGCGGAGGTAAGCCCTGATCTGAAGCACTCTGTCCTTGGAGCTAGTTTTCGCCAGATTGTTAAGGTGCACTTGCAGGGTGAACTTGTCCAAATTCCCCAGAGGAGTCTTGTCGAACGGATCGATGAGATCCCTTTGGATAAGGAGTTTCTTCACCTTCGCTGTTTCTTCCTTCCAATGCGCCTCTTTGAGAGGGAAAAAGCGGTTCCGAACAAACCATCCGAACGTAACAGAGCTATCGTTCATTACTCTGCCAGCGTTTGGTCCGGTGTATCCGGTCTGCTTGGTTAGTTCACGTTCCAGCGCCTCTCGCGCTTCAGACGCTTTCATCTGCGACTTGAGCCCGAGAACTACCGAAACGACATCGCTTCTCTGCTGATTCGCGGTCGGATCGAATACCGTCTTGCGAAAGTACCCGTACCACTTCTTTCCACGGGAGACGACCCAACCTTTTTGATACGACCTACCCATTCATTCCTCAATTTCTGCGGGGGAACAAGTGGGCCTGCACCCATTTTACGCGCGCTTGCGGCGGGTTTGAGTGAGGCGCTCCCGTTGGTCGATAAACTCTTCAATTCGACTCGCCCGATAACGGAGAGTCCCATCACCCATACGAATGACTGGAAGGTACGGAGGCTTGCGCGACGAGTGGTCCCACACCCAGTCTTTCGTCACATTCAGTCGCTGAGCGACATCCTCGACCGTGAGCAAAGGATCCTTCTCTTGCAATCCAGCGCTAAGAATTCTCCTCAGAGTTTCGGGTTGAACGGCAGGGATAAACGCAACTTCTGACGTAGAGCATCAATCTCAGGCGGCGGCAGGATTGCATGACGCTCGCCTCTCTCCGCGATCGCGTCGGTAACGAACCCTAGGTTTGGTCGATTCTGAGCGATGGAAATGGCGCTTCTGGATGCGGTCATCGCCGCATAGCCCTGGCGCGCCAACCCGACCGCCACCGCGGCTATACCACGATCAATAGCTCGGGGCGAGAAGGGCGTGACGCTGGTCGCCTCTACGGACCTGTAGAACGTTGCGTGGTACGACTCGAACCGCTCATAGTGCGAACGGTCCCTTGGCTTATGGACGTTCACCAGAGTAACCACCAAGCCTGGTCGCAGATCGTCTCGGCCAACACGGCTTGTGGCCTGGATATACTCTGCCGTTGTCTTCGGCTGGCCAAATACGACCATCAAGCCTAGGCGGATGATGTCCAGACCCACCGAAATCATGTTCGTTGCGATGGCCACGTCGACTCGTTCTCTTTCCGTGAACGACAGGGCAAGGCGGCGCTTCGACTCGGAGACTTTGTTCGTAGGTTCGCGGGAAGTCAGTTCGACAACTTCAAAATTGATCCGTCGATTGACGAACGAGCCATTTTTCTCGCCAACCCGCATACGGTCCCCATAACCCAACAGCCGTGACGTAACTTCGTCTTCAACAATCCGCCGGCAGCCGCCAAGTTCGCGAAGACTGTTGAAGTAGCCTACGAGAGTCATGTACGGATCGGCAGGATTCGCCGGATTTCCAGTGCCGCCGTTCTCGTCATACTGTTTCTGCGCCGCGGCGATCTCCGGCGCTCTTCGGTTGGCTGGAGATACATGCCTCCGGTGGCTACCAATAGCGGCATCCCACGCTCGTCGAGATAGAGAGGCGAAACCCGCCGCCCAAATGCCGCGACGAGTTCTTCCATGGTGGCGGCAGTCTTCAGTTGATCCAGCGCCTTGCCAGTGAGTTCGCAACCAGCATCCTCTTTAAGAGCTTTGACCCGATCCCCAGTCGATTTGCCGAGCATTTGACTCAGGTTGACAACAACGTGATCTGGCCGAAGACCGATAGAGGTTCCTGGTGCAGTCCGCACCTCGAATCCCATCATGGCCTCGTAAACGGAACCAATCTGCTCCACATCCAGTGTCTGATAGGACAGTCGCTCGCCGTCCAGCATGAGCAGGTCTCGGAGAACTCTGAAGATCACGCCATCGGAAACCCTGGGCGGTGTGACCGCTTCCGTCGAAGATCGCTTTGACCCGAACCGGCGACCCTCCAGGAACGAGTGTGCGTCCGGGTCGAACAGCCGTCCATGCCGCGGCGGCAGGTTCATGGCACCATGTCCGCCGCCGTCGTAGACCAAACGGCAAAGCGTAAGGAACTGCACCCAACTTCCAAACCGCTGATCCATCGTGTCGGGATACTGCGCGTCGTCTTCTCGCAGACGCTCGAACAGACCCGACAGAGAGTAGGAGTTCAGGTAAACCGGGTCGTTCGAGAGCAGGCCACGGTCCTCCGCATAGAGTATGAACACCATGCGTAGGAGCGAGGTCAGCAGGCCGCCGTAAACATCCTGCGGCGCTTCTCGAAGAACATCCCCCAGCAAAGCGCCTGCGGTGGCCTCGTTCGCGGACTGGAAGCCACGCATCAGCTCATTCAGAGCTCGCAGCACCTGCTCGGCTAGTTTTGTGGAAACTTCGTTTTGGTATTTCCGGCTTTGCTGCAGAATCCACGGCAGGCGCTGATTTGTCGGAAGAGAGAAGAGCCGGCCAGCTTCCAACAGCAGGTGAAGAGCAGCGACAATGGGCCTGCCGGCAACTTCACACATCGCTTTCACAGGGAATGTCAGGTGTCCGGTCGATTCGCCGCGGGGGGCGTAAACGATGCGGATGAATTCAGGATTGACCAACAGGCCAATCGGAACCTGGTTCGCTCTTAACAGGCGCTCGAAGCGCGCCTGTGGGCTGGCGTGCCAACGTTTCTCGTTCGGGTCTTCCTTTGGTGCTTCGTCGAGATCTGTGCTATCGGTCCGCACGTCAATCAACATCAACCACGAGCCCGGGTTCGCCGGGTCCGACACGGCGTACCGCGGCGCAAGGATCTCACCGTAGTCTGCCAGTGGTACTTCGAGACTCGCTGGCAACTCGGGTCCACATGGCCCGCCAGCAAGATCGGAGGGCTCCCATCCCCAGAAGGCGAACGCGAACTCAGGAAAATCTTTCAGGCGTGGCTTTGGCTCTTCTCCACGTTGAGTCGCAGCCGTCGATTCTCCGCGAACGTGCCGGATCAGAATCGACTGCTCCCGGATGATGTTCTTGTTAACGAAGGCCTGGGCGTCCCGCAATGCCGCCGGAGATACCACAAGGCCGACCGGCTGCAGGTAGCCCAGCCATTCCTTGTGCGCTCTCAACTCGGGGTCTTGGCTCATGCCGTTTAGCCTGAAATCGGCCAGAGATAGACGAGGCCGATCGGTTCCATTCTCTTCGCTTTTACTGTGTAGCCAGCCTTGATCTGGGTCGGCTGCGTGGTCAGTTCCTTCTCACTGGCTGCCAGACGCCGATCCCAGTGCTTGCGGTCCGCTTCCCGCTGTCGGTGTTCCAACACATCTTCGCCCTCAAATTCAAACCGCTGTTGCCGATCGTCATGGGTCTTGATGCTCGCTAAAATTCGATTTCGTTGCGCTTCAATAATAGCGGTCAATTCTTTGGCTTCCTTCTCGCCACGAGCCGTTAGTTGCTCCGCCGCGTTGGTTGCGACCATCTCGACACGCTGTTGAAGATGAGGCAGCAGGTCGGATACATCCCTCTCGGCAGATCGCAAGAGCCGTTGCTGAACTGTTTCCGGCACCGAATGCTCCCGCGCGCTGGCGAACGATTCTTCAAGGAGATCGAGAGTCTTGCTCTCTGTGTCTTCACCGTATGGACGAAGAGCATCTTTTCTAGTTTCTGAATCATTCCACCTGGCGGTCACAGCCACAATCTCGTCATGAAGGCGGCTAGCATTCGGTCCATAGAGCGAGAGTCGGCCAAGCAGGATCACTCTGGGGATGGCATCGTTCGTTTGTCCGACGCAGGCACGCGAGAGATCGTGGTAAATGAAGCCTTGCGATCGGAACCTGCTAAGCAGCCTCTGCACCACGCGATGCTCAAGGTGAAGATGGACAACTTCCTCATCGAGGTTGCCGGAATCTCGAAACACAATCGGGCGAATGGGCGACTCCCGGCGCCAATCCCAGATTTTCTGATCAAGCCGGCGCGGCAAGCGCAAGGCGTCCAAAGTATGCGACCAGGTGGAATCGGCGCCGGCACGCCGATCCAGAGCAGGAAACTCAAACCGCTCTGGCTGCTCTGGCTCATTTTGCAACTTCAATAACTTTGGTGCTCCCAACATTTCCAGCGACGAATCGATGGCTGAGTGAAAATGCCGTTCGTCCAGACCGAGGTAGCGTTGCGACGTAGACAACATGTCCCGAAGGACGCTGAGCTGACCCTCCAATTGCTCTTTCCGCTCGCGTGCCGCTTCCAATTCCTGTTCCACCGTCTGGCGATCGTCGTCGGTCGCGCGCACAGCCTCAATTTTGGATTCCAGATTGGCTGATAGGCCAGAGGCCAAGAGATCTGACAAGCGTCTTTCCAAAACGGGCGATAGGCTCCCGAGTTCTTTCTGGATGGTCTCCGTCTTCTTCACCAGAACCTGTAGCACCCGATCTTCTGTCCGTTGCTGAACAACGAAATAGTGGCAGCGGACCTCAGGTGAACGTTGGAGCTTCCGGTCGATCCGGCCGTTGCGCTGCTCCATTCGACTTGGATTCCAAGGCACATCGAAATGGAAGAGGTCTGCACAATGGTTTTGGAGGTTAACACCTTCGCGTGCAGCGTCAGTGGCAATGAGAATCCGAAGCGGGTACTTCTCTGGCGACCCGTTAAATGCTTGCTTCAATTCCTGGCGAGTCGCGTCCCCCATACCGCCGTGAAAGGTAGCGATCCGGTTGCTCTCCGGGTCGACTTTCGCGATCGCCGCCCGGAGCTGCTGCTCCAAGTATCGCTTCGTATCTATGTACTCGGTGAAGATGAGGACTCTTCGGTTGTTCCAGCCTTTCCAGCCCGGACACAAATTCTGCTCAATCCAACTCACGAGAACGCGTATCCGTGGATCGGCCAAGCCGCGCGAAGCGTCGGCCACTTCCGTCATCTCGGCTAGGATGGCTTTCTCCTGCTTCAGTAAGGGATCGGGGGCGTTTCCCGGAATGAGGCTTCGGCGGGTGGCGATCTCCATTGCTTCATCCATCTCAGCCGAGACGACAGCTTCGGGCAGTTCGGCACGGTCGTCATCGCCACCAGGTGCTTCAAGGAGCAGAAGAGTTTCGCCAGCTTCGTCACGGTCCGGGGACTTTTCTTCCGCGCGCGCGTCAACACTTTTCCGGTGGACGCGCAGAGTGTGAGAAAAGGCTTCGATGGAAGACAGGAGTCGTTTCTGTAGCGAGGTCACCACCAGCGCGCCGGCAGCTTGCTGCGATTTCGACGATCCCGAAAGCCGAGTTTCCCTCAACGCGCGGTACTGCTGCAAAAGTCGGGATAGCAGGAGTTCTGGCGCGTTCTCGGGGAGGTCGGTGATGTCATGCTGCACGATCTTCCGAAGTGGGAAGCCCCCCGAAACCTCACGGAGGTCGCTCTTCAGGCGGCGCACCATAACATCCGACAACATCTTCTGGCCTCGTACAGATACGCCACGGCAAAAACGTTGGGGGTCCAGCATTTCAAGCAAAGCCGAAAAGCTATTGGAGTGACCGTTGTGGGGCGTAGCGGAAAGGAAGAGTCGGTGCTCGAACTCTTGGGTCAATTCGCGCATCACTCTTGTGAAGTGTGAGTCGATCGCATAGCGACTGCCACTCGCTGGCGCCGCGTTGTGCGCTTCATCAAGAATGAGAAGCGATCCTGGCCCTTGAGTCTGCAGCCAATCACGAAGGGGACCAGCGTAGGCTTCATCCCGGAGTAGTGAGTGCGAAATGATAAATCTGGTGTGGGTGCTCCAGGGATTGACTCCGTAGCCACGATCTCGGCGGCAGCGAAGGACGTACTCTCGATCCAAGACCACGAAGGTCAACCCGAATCTGGATTCCAGCTCGTCTCGCCATTGCAGGAGAACCGATGCGGGGGAACCGACAACGATGCGTTTCACCTTCTGGCGCATCAGAAGTTCACGAATGATCAGGCCAGCCTCAATGGTTTTGCCAAGACCTACGTCGTCGGCGATAAAGAGGTTGACTCGTGGCAGCAGCAACGCCTTTCGCAACGGCTCCAACTGGTAGGCCATAACCTCGATGCCGGCCCGATATGGAGACTGGAAGAGCCGCGGATTAGTGGACGTGACTAGGTTCCAACGCAGAGAGTGCAGGAAGGCAGAGAATAATTGCGGTGGGTCAAAGCCCTGCCGACCTAGATCTGTCCACGCTGATTCTTGGATGATCTGAGCGTCAATCTCCCGCTCCCATAGCACGTCGAGAGTAGTGCCCTGCGAGTCATCGTCGATACAGGAAAGACTTACTAGGGTTTGCTGCTCGCCGGCGAGGCCCGGTGCCGCCACTCCTTCCACCAGATGCCGGCGCGCGCGGACTCGCACGACATCACCTAATTGCGGAAATCGTGGAGAATCTCCGCGAGTCTGCAGTTCGTCCGCCATCGGCATAAGTTCTTATCATAGAACTTCAAGCCACGTGATGACTAACTGGCTGCACCACAAACACCTGTTTGTAGGCCTGGTGGTGGCCAGTATTGGAGTTCTGTAGATTCATGAGCTTGCAGACGCTGAGCGCAGACGGTTTTTGGGCAGCCGAGGTCGATTTCTTGGTGTGTAGGCTGCGGCCATTTGCTAGAGCCCTTCAGTCGCCGACCTCCGCCAGAGCCCCTGTGTACGGAGCGACTGACATTCCATCAGCAAGTTAACATGGCAGACTCGCCCCAAAACTGCTCTTTTTTGAAATAAGTGTGCCAGAGGTGTGCCTAAAATCCGCAACCCACGATTGCAACGGCGTCGGCAGGGTTTTTCTGCCACACCATTTGCTGGAGGAAACGCGTGAACCGGCCGTTGCTAAACGCCGGCGATTTGTTTCAGTCGCTCAAGCACCGTTGAGATCCGAGCTTGGCTTGCGGCGTCGGGTAGCAGATAACCGGGCAACGCATCCACAAACGAGCCAATTGCCAGCAATTTCGTGATCTCTGACGCGATGTAGGTGCGCACGTCCTCGGGCCCGGCGTAGATTTCTTCGACTAGTTCAGCGCGTCCATCAACGACGGAGACCAGGTCTTCAAGATCGTGGCTCGCCAAGTAGTCGTTTTTGCCGCGACCGGCGAACGCCTCCAACTTGGTGGCGCAGAAGAAGAGCCCGGTGACGACTCGTACGCGAAGCCCGGGTTCTAATTCACGGGCCACGGCAGAATCCATAGCAGGTTTGTACCAGCGATTGGAAAATCCGAGGATCTTCTCGTCAAGGGGCATTACATCCAGAATCGTCTTTTTTTGGCGCCAACGGCAAATCGGAGCTCCTTCACTCGTGTCCTCAGTAAAGCCAAGTTTGCGGAGTCGTTCCGAAAATTCTGTATATGCGGCATATGAGGTGATCTCAGCGATGGCATCGACGTCGTATGTCGGGCGGACATCGGCAGCTGCTTTGTCAGTGATGAGCAGGGCTGTCGTGCTTCCTCCGACAAAAACCAGTTCACCAAGGAGTGGCTCGAGTAGGTGGGCCGCCTCAATGAGCAGCGCGAGATTATGCTTTGACATTTCCGGTGCCCAACCTATTTAGCAACTCTCGCTCTGCGATCTTGCGCTCGCGCGCGCGCCCATCCCTAATTGCGTCAACCAAGGCAAGGAGTTCGTAGAGGACGGGATCCCGGAGAGCCGCTATTGGGGCAGTCCTATATAGAGGTTCAAGAGCAATGCCGCGGGTCTCACCGTCACGCCAGGGCCATACGGGAGGAAGCTCATCACCTTGGACAATGTCATTCTTAAGCGGAGGAGCGGCGTAGGACGTCGGAACTCCGCGCGTTACTTGGCCGTGTTCGGCAGGAAATGCATATTTCAATCCATGCAGCAGGAATTCTTCGAGGGCTGCAAGATTGGGTTTATCTTGCATCTCTGGGCCGTGCAAGAGTCGGGCTCGGTACAGACGCTTGAGAGCAGCATGGACCTCGGAGGGGCTCAGCCCGAGATCCGCTGCGATGACAGACATTGGGGGGCGTTTGCCCTGGTAGCTGCAGAGTTTCAAAACTACCATGATGTCTTGAGGCTTTAAAGGCATGGCTCTATTCTATATTCGCGATTCGCGAATAGCGAATTATTTTTGTAACTAATTGAATGTACAACAG
>JBAVYO010000370.1:0-2370 GCA_049698855.1 Terriglobales bacterium | reverse complement strand
GCTTCACCAGCGCCGAGGCGAGACGGCACTGTGTTTCTTTCTGGAGCTTGGACGCCTGTTCCAACTGATCCGGGGTGATGACCTTTTCTTTGACGAGCAGGTCACCCAGCCGCTGAGACATATCTCTCCTGTTGGCCGCGAATGCGGAATATGCGAAACCGGTGATTACCGGGGGGATTCAACGGGAATGTTTCGCACTGACACAAATTGTCAACCCAATGGGCATTCTGAAAAAGTAACTTAGGTACCTGTGACGGCTTTCGCAAGCCCTTGCCCCTGCGTAACCTGTTGACGAGCTTCGTCGGCGCTACCTCTGGATGTCGACGGACGTAGCACTAACGGTAAGAGGTAGCATGAGAGATGCCTATGCGGAGGCGTTCTTCTTGCGGTCGTCGAAGACTGGAAAGTTGCCTCACATGGACCATAGTCGCCTAGGACGCCATCTTATGGGATAGAACACCTATCACTTACGGCGTGCTACAATCCCCGCCATGGAAACTACGACCCTACTCGAACAACTACGTAAGGAACGGGACGAACTGTCCGCAACGATTAGCGTGCTTGAACGCAGGCTCCATCATCCCCAGGCTTCGACCAACGGCGCAACACCAACGCCAAAGAAGCACGGCAAGGTGTGGACGGCAGCGGAGAAAGCAGTCCTGAGCCGCAAGCTTAAGGCAGTATGGGCTAGGAGGAAGGCAAAGGCACACAAGTAACACCTTCAGCCAAACCTCGCTGGGTGGAGACTCGGGGAATCTTAGGGCGATAGATTGTTGTAACGCCACCGGGCATTAAGCCATGTCATCCGTTCATCGGCCATTAACATTGGCCGACAAGGTTGTAGTGTATTCGCCGCTGAACCTTTAGATGGCATCTCATAAGGGCTTCGCTGGCGATCCGGCGACCTTGACCACCTTGCAATCTGCCAAATACATCCGCCTCTACTTCAAAACTCTCTACCAGTCCTGGGGACGCCAGCATTGGTGGCCGGCTCAATCCGCATTCGAAGTCATCCTCGGCGCCTACCTTACGCAAAACACATCCTGTACGAATGTCGAACGCGCCCTCGGCAGCATGCGCAAAGCGCGAATCCTCAGTGTCCAAGGCATTCGGCGCACACCGTTGTCGAAGCTGGAGCGCCTGACGCGACCGGCAAGAAAACTGTATTTGACGTGCCGCTGCCGGGTCCCGGATTCACTACTGTTACCCAAGCTGCGCGCGCACCGGCGAGGCAGCTGCGGCTGCCCGTTTCATTAAGCCAAATCTTGGAGGGGTAGCGGAAATGCTGAAACGGTTTTTCGAACTATTTTTCATTCCGGATGAACGCATAATCCTCTCTTTACAGGTGTGCGCTCTGGAAATGGAAGGGAGACAACAATCAAGCCAGTCCGGCGAACTTTAGCACTGGTCGCGGGTAACCGCAATGCGATCCCGTGTGAGTTTAACCGGACATTAACATAAGCCGGACTCATACTTCTGTCGCCGCAAAGTCGCCCCTCGACTGCGCTCAGGCAGTCTCCGAGCAAAGAGAAGCCAAGCGGTAGCGAGAACCTTCCTTGCTGTTTTTTAAGGGTTCAAGATTTTCACCGGGACTCAGTGCCCTTGTGGCTACAACGGCAGGTCTAAGACACCTCCCCATTGACTCCCCCGCCCTCCCGCGCTACGCTTATCTCAAATGATGGCTGTCCGCGCCACGCTGGCGCGCGTCCCGGAACATTCCACCTTTAGAGACAACTCTTGCGTGCAAAAACCGGTTGCCGCGCTCCGTGCGCCGGCAGAACGAGTATCCAGACAGGGCCCCCAGAAAGCTGCGGGAGGCAGGCGTCGTCCTTCCGAATGAAACCGAATGAAAAAAAGTATTGATCTCAGCCCGAATATCGAGACCCTGTTTGGCACGCGCGACGAAAATCTGCACGTGCTGGAAGCCGGCCTGAACATCAACATTGACCTGCGCTCCGACCACCTTGAAGTGGAAGGCGCGCCGCGTGACGTGGCCCGCGCCGAGCAGCTATTCGTTGACTTCGATCATCTGCGCAAGGCCGGCTACCAATTTCAGAACGGCGACCTGAACAGCATGTTGCGCGTGCTGGTCGGCGACCCGAACGTCACGCTGCGCGGGTTGGCCGAAGCTGGACGCCAGCGCTCTTTTGGCCGTCGCACTGTGCAGCCGAAGAGCCCGAATCAGCGCCGCTACCTCGAAGCCATCGAGCAACACGACATGGTGTTTGGCGTCGGCCCCGCCGGCACCGGCAAAACTTATCTCGCCGTGGCGATGGCGATTTCCGCGCTCCTTAATAAGCAGGTGAACCGCATTATTCTCGCGCGGCCAGCGGTTGAGGCCGGAGAGCGCCTCGGCTTTCTGCCCGGAAC
>JBAVYO010000369.1:0-2995 GCA_049698855.1 Terriglobales bacterium | reverse complement strand
CCTGTACGTTCTGCGCGGCAGGCGAAAGCTGCGCAGCTTGCGCGGTGACCGTGTACTCGCCCGTCGGGAGTTCGGCGATTACGTACCCGCCATCAGGGCCGGTATTTGCTTCGCGCTGCAAGCCGGTGGCGATGTTCTTGGCCGTGACCTTCGCGTTGGGCAATACCCCGCCACTCGGGTCGGTGACCGTGCCTCGGATTGATCCGCGGAAGCTCTGCGCGAATGCATGGGTAAACAACAGGACCGCCAAACCGGCGACGACAACCAGAAAGCGGATTTTGAGATGGCGCATAAAATTGGTCCCCTCGAATGAAGTCATTTTCATTAATGCCCCTTGCGCGGGATGAAAATTGGCTGCGGCGGCTGAATGTTGTAAGCGGCCGCAAAACTACTCTGGTTAACGGCGAAGCTGGCGCGCCCGCGCGAATCGATGTAAAGCAATGGTTGCTTGAGCGGAACGTCGCTGAAGGTCTTAACAAACGGCATTTCGATCTCGCGGCCCGCGATCGTCACTTTCAACGAATCGCCGAGCTGGTAGCCGAGTCTGAGAAAATCTTCAGCGCTGATATTGGTGACGAGATTGCCGAATGGGCCGTCGAGAGCGATTACCTCGCCGGTCAATCCGCGCTCGTCGACCACGGCCGGATGAAGGTCGAGGCGGACCAACTGCTTGAGCTCGGGGCCAACCTGGGTCCAGTCATCGCCTCGGGCAAGGTGCGCGCCGACCGGCGAGAAGATGTCGCGGCCGTGGAAGGTGGAAGAAACCTTGGCGCCGATCATCCAGTCGGGATTGGTGATTTCGCGGCTGCTCTCCACGCCATCGCGGTCGGCGACCATGGTGATCAGTCCGTTGTCGGGCACCACGAAGAACTGGCCGCGCTTCGTCTTCACTACGATTGCCTTGCGGGTGCTGCCCACGGTGGGATCGACGACCCCGACGAAAACTGTGCCCGCGGGAAAGTACGGGCTCGCGCCGAAGAGGAAGCGGGCGCCATCCGCGATGGAAAAGGCAATGACCTGGTGCGTAAGGTCCACAATGCGAAGATTCGGGACGATTCCATACATCACGCCTTTGCAGAGAGCCACCGAGTCGTCAACAACGCCGAAGTCGGTCATGAAGACAACGGTTGGAGGCGGCTGCGGGGTGGGGGATTGCGCGGGAAGCGACCGTGCACAAACCAACATCAACAGGCAGATCGCAAGCAAGCAGCCTCGATATCGACAATCCGCAAGCGTATTTCTTTTGCCAGCAAAGGTCATAAACGCAGCCCTCCATAAAGACGACTATTTTACTAGAGATTAAGACGGCACAGTTGGCCAAGCCACTTTCGCAAGTGAACTCCCAATGTCGCTGAGCTCTTTCGGAGCATTCCATTGTAGCGGAGGGCGGGGAGACGGTGAGCTAACTGCAGCGGTTCAGACCGCGGCGCCGGAAGTCAATCTGGACGCCAATCTGGACGACAATCTGGACGATGGAGCGAATATAATCGGGAAGGCGAATTCGCCGTTGAGGAGAGCCGTGCCATGTCGAGCGTGATTCCTGAGAAATACCGCGACCTATTTCAGAAGCGGGCCTTTGCCAGTCTAGGAACGCTGATGCCCGACGGCCGGCCGCAGGTCACGCCGGTCTGGTGCGACTTCGACGGCGAGCATGTGATTTTCAACTCCGCGCGCGGCCGGCAGAAGGATAAGAACGTGCGGCGAGATCCTCGCGTGGCGCTTGCGATCATCGACCCCGATAACCCATATCGTTATCTTGAAATTCGCGGCACTGTGGTGGAGATCACCGAAGAGGGCGCGGATAAGCACATCGACAAAATGGCGAAGAAATACCTGGGAGTGGACAAGTATCCGTACGGCAAGCCCGGTGAGGTGCGCGTGCTATACAAGGTCAGACCCGAGCACACCACGGTGATGGGATAACCAGTACCCGGTACCCAGTCGCCGGCACCCAGCGCTGATACCCAGTCATCAGTGGGGCGTTGACCGTATCTATCAGTGGCCCTTCATATGGGCCGCCTTTTATCGCCTGCCGCTCGCTATTCAGCTGTCCTCAATTTGCTCCTTTGCTGATTACAAATCCTTGAAAACCGGCACGAATGGTGATTTGCATTCGTGCTTCCCTTTCCCGGCCCAAGGCGTCTAACAAGGAATAGTGCTGTGTTTCGTGAAGGCGTTCACCCGAAGTAGATTGCGGAATAACGCGGCTCTAAAGTTCCGCGGAACCCGGTCGACCGCGCACACGTATCTAAGTGAGTGGAAGAGTCGCTCTGCCTGTTGCTGTTGTACGGAGGAATTTATGGACGCTGGGAAAGATAGTCATCACGGCTTGCTCGAAATGGACGCGACTGGAAGCGAAGCTCCGGTGCATCGCGTGGTCAAGGCGGCGCATGATGAGCTGCTGCTTCTGCTCGAGCAGCGGGCAGAGATCATGAAGCGGATCGGAACCGTGAAGCAGACGATCGCCGGCTTGGCGAATCTGTTTGGTGAAGAGGCTCTAGGCTCGGATTTATTGGAACTGATCGACCGTAAGCCGAACGGACGGCAGCCAGGATTTACAAAAGCGTGCCGCAGAGTGTTGATGGAAGTGAGGCGTCCATTGGGAGCACGGGAAGTGTGCGCGGAATTGGAACGCGAGGCTCCCGCGATTCTTTCGCGGCATAAGGATCCGCTGGCTTCGGTGACGACAGTGCTGAACCGCCTGGTGGATTATGGCGAGGCTCGCAGCCTGACGAACGAGCGTGGCCGCCGAGTGTGGGAGTGGGTGAGCGACCCCGGGGCAGCAGCCAACGAGTTGAGCGCGCGCATACCGGCGTAGGGTTTGGATCGAGCATGCGCCCTTGTTACTGTACCCCTGCGTTAGTTTCGCGTGCGCTCCGCAATGCGGTCGGCAACGACTTTAAGTCACGCCAGCTATGGCGTTAGTAACTGCCCTTTCTTCAAAAAGCCGCGTTTTAATCCGCACATCCCCCGCTGATGCAACGCACTCCAGAAG
>JBAVYO010000368.1:0-24978 GCA_049698855.1 Terriglobales bacterium | reverse complement strand
GGATCGAAGTATACGAAGCTGGAGCGCTTCGCGCTCGGTGGTGTCCGGCGAGGAGTTCAAGGGCTTTAACCACAGAGGGCACAGAGGATCACAGAGGAAACCGGCGACTCATAAGTGTCGAGCTGTTTGACGCACCACGCTAGTACCGTGACCGCGTGAATTATTCCGCTGTTTGCGCTCTGGTTCCGAGAGCGGCATGTGGACCAGAGGTTAGGGGAGAACTCCCCGAGTCGGCGCGGCAGGTATAAAGGGAGTAGGGGACCTTCGACTCCCGCTCGGTAGCTACGCTCCTTCGCGCTTGCTCAGGATGGCAGTCGTAGAGTTCATACGGTCACAAGAAAGTCTTGTCCCATTAGATGGAAATGAGCCTCTATGTCGTCACCGCCGTCCTAAGCTATCTGCTGGGATCGATTCCATTCGGATACCTGCTGGTTCGCATGTTCACCGGCGAGGACGTGCGAGCAAGCGGCAGCGGCAATATCGGAGCAACAAATGTCGCGCGCAAATCCCGCGTACTCGGCATCGCCACGCTAATTCTGGACGCGGGCAAAGGCCTGGCCGCTGTGGTTCTCGCGCGCTTTTGGTGGAATGTTCCGCATGGTAATTTTCTTTTGAGCCTTGCCGCGTTCAGTGTGATTGTCGGCCATCTTTATCCGGTCTGGCTCAAATTTCACGGCGGGAAGGGTGTCGCGACCAGCCTGGGCGCATTTGCATTGCTCACACCGAAATCGATTTTGTGCATGGTGGGCCTTTTTCTGGTACTGGCGGTCGCTCTCCGGTATGTCTCGCTGGGATCGGTTGCCGCAGCCGCGTCGTTTCCAGTGCTGGCATGGGCGTTCCATGAGTATCAAGAGCCGGCTCAGTTATTGGTGATTACGCTGGTCTCGGCGCTTGTGATCTGGAAGCATAGGGATAATTTGGGGCGATTGGTGGAAGGAACGGAATCCAGAATTGGCCAAGGGATCGGAAGGAAATGAAGCTTACAAAACAATTTGGAGCAGAACGCCGATGAGCCACTTGGTTGTGATCGGGGCTGGAGCCTGGGGTACGGCATTGGCAATTACTCTGGCGCGCAAAGGCGAGCACACGGTTTGGCTCTGGGCTCGCGAAGCAGATGTGGCACAGACGATCGCCCAGAGCCGCGTTAATGAAAGGTTCCTCCCGGGTGTCCAACTGCCTGACTCGATCCATGCGACCAACGATCTTAAAACCGCACTGGAAGGCGCGAAGATCATAGTGAGCGTGATGCCTTCTCAGCATTGCAGGGCGCTGTTCGAGAGCATCGCGCCATTTCTTCAGTCGGAAACCCTGGTGGTCAGTTGCACCAAAGGGCTGGAAAATGGAACTCTGCTGCGCATGACCGAAGTGATCGCCGAGGTATTCCAAGCGCGAGGACTTACGCCAAAGGTCAGTGCGCTGAGCGGTCCATCTTTCGCCAAGGAAGTCGCCCGCGGCGACCCGACGGCGGTGACAGCGGCATCGTGCAACGGCGACGTGGCGCGTACCGTGCAGAAAGCGTTCAACAGTTCCCGATTTCGCGTCTATACGAACGACGATGTGGTTGGCGTGGAACTGGGCGGAGCGCTGAAGAACATCATCGCGATTGCGGCGGGTGTTAGCGACGGCCTGGGTTTGGGCCACAACTCAATTGCCGCACTGATTACACGTGGTCTGGCAGAAATGGCGCGGCTAGTCGTGGCCTGCGGGGGCCGTCTCGACACGATGGCCGGACTGGCAGGACTCGGCGATTTGGTGCTCACCTGCACGGGAGATCTCTCGCGCAACCGCAGCGTAGGCGTTGAACTGGGTAAAGGCCGCAAGCTGCCGGAGATCATCGCTGGTATGCATGGCGCCGTGGCGGAGGGCGTTTTCACCACTAAAGCGGCAGTCGCGCTGGCCCGCGAGAAAAATGTCGAGATGCCGATTACCGAACAGATGTTTGCAATCCTCGAACAGGGGAAAGCTCCGCAGCAGGCAATTGAAGAATTGATGACGCGCGCGGCTAAGAGCGAAGGATGATTTCGCGGAACGCCCGTGATTGTGGGTGCGGGCGAGTAAGGCAATCTACCGCCGAGACGCCGAGTCCGCCGAGAAAACACTCTAGGTATTTATGGACCGTATTCGCCTTCGAATTCGCCTACGCCTCGCCAAAAAAGTTTGCCTTTCTTGGCGCACTCTGCGTCTCGGATTTAAAGCTCTCAGCCCTCCATCGTGGAAACATCGCCCGCATCCGTGCCCAGTTCTTTTGCTTTCAGGAAGCGGCGCAGAATCTTACCCGAGCGCGTCTTTGGCAGCGCGGCGACAAATTCAATGGCTGAGGGCGTCGCGATTGGGCCGAGTTCGCGCCGGACGTGCTCAGTGAGCGCCGCCGCGAGTGCTTCCGATGGATTATGTCCCGCGCGACATTGCACGAAACACTTGATGGTTTCGCCCTTCAGCTTGTCGGGAATCCCGATAGCTGCCGCCTCAGCGACGGCGGGGTGGGAAACCAGCGCGCTCTCGACTTCTGCGGTTCCGATGCGATGTCCCGCAACGTTTAACACGTCGTCGGCGCGACCGAGTACCGTGATGTAGCCGTCTTTGTCTTTCAAGGCTACGTCTCCGGTGATATAGCAACCGGGAATCACTTGCCAGTCGCGCTCATAGCGCTCCGCATTGCCCCAAACTGTCCGCAGCATATGCGGGAAAGGACGCTTCAACACCAGGCGTCCGCCGACGTTGGGAGGCGTGGATTTGCCCTGCTCGTCGACCACATCGGCCAGCGAGCCGGGGACGGACACACCACACTTGCCGGGGCGCATGGGATAGGTCGGCGGAGTACCGATCGCGGGACCACCCAGTTCGGTTTGCCACCAGTTATCAATGACGTATCCCCACTTGCCGTCACCGGCCAGATACGTTTGCGCCCAATGCCAGGCTTCGGGATTCAGAGGCTCGCCGGCGCAGGCAATTACGCGCAGCGAAGTCAGGTTGTATTTCTGCGGATACTGCTCTCCAAAGCGCATGAACATCCGCAACGCAGTCGGCGCCGTAAAAATCTTGCTGACGGCATAGCGTTCTACAATCTCCCACGCGATACCGGGGTTGGGATAGTCGATTGCGCCTTCGCGGAACATTGTGGTCACGCCTGCACACAGCGGCGCATAAACGATGTAGGAATGTCCGACGATCCATCCAATATCCGATGTGCACCAGAAAATGTCCCGCTCGCCCACATCAAAATAGCTCTTCAGATGATAGGTGGTGCCGACCATGTAGCCGCCGTGCACGTGCAAAACGCCCTTCGGCTTTCCGGTTGAACCCGACGTATACAGAAGGAACAATGGGTCTTCGGAATCCATTTGCTCGGCCGGACACTCGGCCGGACACTTCATCAGGCTGTTAAAGTCAACCTCGCGACCCCGCAATTCGATGGGCTGACGCGCGAACACAACCACTCTTTGCACGAATTCGAGGCCGTCAAGCGCTTCGTCCACGATCGGCTTAAGCGGTACGACCTTGCCGCGGCGAAAACCAACGTCGCCCGCAATCACCACTTTCGCCTCGGCGTCCGTAATGCGGTCACGCAGCGCCGTGTGGCCAAGGCCGGCATAGACAACCGAGTGAATCGCTCCGATGCGGGCGCACGCCAGCATGGAGATCACACCCTCGAGCGTAAGCGGCATGTAGATGACGACGCGGTCGCCCTTGCCCACACCGAGCGATTTCAGTCCGTTGGCAAAGCGGCAAACCTGCCGATAGAGCTGCCCATAGGTGACGACGCGCTCCGTTCCGTCCTCGCCCAGCCAGATGAAAGCCGCGCGATTGCGGCGCTCTGAGTTGGCGTGACGGTCAAGCGCGTTGATGGTGATATTGGTTTTGGCGCCGACAAACCACTTGTGGTGCACGCCGTCCCAGTCAAGCACTTTGGACCAGGGCTTCGTCCAAGTGAACTGGCTCGCCTGCTCGGCCCAGAAAGCATCGGGATCCTGAACGGAACGATCGAATTCGGCCTTCCAGTTCTTTGTTAGAGCCTGATCGATCACAATCTTAGGGGCGGGATATTCCGCTTCCGTGGAAAGCAGATTGGAGATGTTGTTCGGGGTGATGGTCGCAGCCATGCGGAGCTCCTTGGCACTTCCATGGGCCGGCGTGAACCGGGCAGAATGGGCCGATTTTGATCCGGGCTAACACATCCCGCAGTGATCTCTGTCACATGTGGGTGTGTCGTAAAAACAGATTGGCCCGACGGCTGCGATCGCTTCCCTTTTATTGGTTTGTCTCAGAGCGTCGTGCGCACGACAGAGCGCTGGTTGTACAGCCTTTCCCGTATGGTCTTGCTCTCAATCCCCTGCTACGATTCCAGCAAATAAAGGGTGAGGGCGATGCAGACCGAAACTAATTCCATGCTTGTGACGGGGAATTTGTGGCGAGAACTTTATCGTGCCGCTCTTTCTGAAAGCGATCGCTCCAGGTTATCCGAGCGCATTGCGGAGGCGGAGTGGGCGCTCGTTCTACGAGCACGCGAGCTGTTTCATACCCCCGGGGACCACATCGAAGAGCAATCCGCTATCGACGACGCGATGTATGCTTTGCATGCCCTGAGAAACACGCGCCGTGAAGGCGTCGAGGCCACCTCGCGGCGGGAAGCAGCGTAATCCGAGGCCTACAGATTTTATTCTTGCCCTCTTGGCTTCTTGCTCTCTTGGCGATCGACTCTGGTGTGGACGGAAGGATCCTTGCCGATTGAAAGTGAAATCGCGAATCAGTCGTTCTCTGGCAACGTTCGCGGGCTTTTCCAGTAACAGGTTTTCTTTGGAGTCTGTCCCCCTACTTCATTCCTTCATGGTCTTGTTTCAATTGGCCCTTTCACTGCGAAGCTGGAGAGCGCACTCCTTGCTGATGCACATAGCGAATCACCTCCACCTCGGACATGGCGATCAGCCCTTCATCGACCATTTCATCCAGAGCGGGAAGCAATTTCTTGAGGTTCTCTTCGGTGTCTACGACGGACACCATGATGGGCCGGTCGGAAGAGCGCAGCAGATGCGCTTTATGAACGATTGAGCTGGCGCCGTAGCCTTCGATCCCGCGAAGCACGGTGGCGCCAGCGATATCCAGCGCCCGGCACTTGGCCACGATGGCCGCGTACAAAGGCTGGTCGTGCCATTTGTCGTCTTCGCCAAAGTAAATTCGCAACATCTTGGCTTTTCCTTCGAGCTTCATGACCGCACCTCCTGCCGTCTTTCGGCCTTCTCGTAGTTATGCGCGTACTTGACGATGTCCACATCAGACAGCACGACTAAGCCTTGCTGTACCATTTGCTCGAGAATGGGCATGAATGCCTTCAGTTTGTCCTCGGTGTCGACCACAGACAGCAGGATGGGGCGATCGTGAGAGAGGCTCAGCGCAGCGTCTTTGTGAATTCTTCGATTAGCCCCATAGCCAAGAATTCCCCGATAAACCGTGACGCCGGCGATATCGTTCGATCGCAGACCGTTGACGATGGCTTCATACAACGGCTTGCCATTCCACTTGTCGTTTTCACCGACGTAGATGCGCATCATCTTGGCTTTGCCCTCACGCTTTAGGGCGGGCATCCCGGGCTCAGTCTGGCTTTGTTTCGTTTCGGCAGGTTTGACAATGGTGGTGTCGTGCATCTCAATCAGTCCGCTACCTGCCATCGCCTGGAGTTTGGGTAAGAGGCCTTCCACTTTTTCCGCGGTTTCGATGAACTCGATCTTCACAGGAAGGCGGACTGCCAGGTCCACAAGACTGGTCGTGTGAAGGTGATGATCCGCGCCGAATCCGGCGATGCCGCGTGTGACCGTTGCGCCTGACACGCCATGGAAGAAGAGAAAATCGAGAATGGCGGCATAGGCGGCGCTGCCGTGGTACTGCTGATCCTCAGCCACGTAAATGCCGACTTTCTTACCAGGCCCCGCTGTGAGCATGTTGTTCTCCTGAAATTAGAGTCCCCTCTGACGAACCAGAAATTCCGCTGCGGCTACAGTTCACGAGATTGCCCTGCCGGCGACCATGCCTCCCCAAACCGCGACGAAACCGAACACCACGCTTGTTGCAACGTAGAGAAGACCCAGTCCGACTTGGCCATCCTGAATCGACCGCAGGGTCTCATACTCGAAGCTGGAGAAGGTGGTATAGCCTCCGATGAAACCAATCGGGATCAAGTAGCGCCAGTTGGGACTCCAATGTGTCTTCACGGTAAGGAAAGCAAAGATCAAGCCAATCAGAAATGAACCAGTGACATTGATGACTAGCGTTCCGTAGGGAAAACGAGTTCCCATTTTGCTGCCAATGTAACTGCCCAGCCAAAAGCGCAGAATCGAACCCAGACAGCCTCCAATGCCGACGAATAGATATTTCAACAAGTCTTATCGTCTCCTTCCGGCCTAGCAACTTCTTGCGCCGCAGACGGCGTCCCTTGAATCTCGCGGGTAACGTAGCGATCGAATTTCGCTGTCAGGTCCAGCAGTTCGGCGGCAATTTGATTCAGGTCCGCCCTGGCCACGTTAGAAATTTCGCCATAGCCGCGCATATACCTCGGCTGCAACTCCTCAGCGGCAATAATAATAAATGTCAATGTGCTGTGCAGGCATCGGCTAACCGGAATGGACGGCTGCCTCTTTGCGAGGCGCTGCCTGATGGCCTGTCTTACGTCATCACGGTCAAAGATAGATTCGGGCATCATGCGATCTAGCGCCAATGCGCCACCTTCACTGGGATGCACATCCATCCCACCAGTTAGTGAACCACCATCACGGGACACTGCGCATATCTCAATGCTCGCTCGGCCAGAGAGTTTCTGCGGATCGTCAGATCAGAGGATCATGCCGGCACTATGACCCCGTGACAAAACAATCTGCTTGTCAGGAGTCATCAGCTGTTCCGGCTTAAGAATTGGGACAGCGGTTGGCGGTGAACTCCTTCACCGTGGTTAACAGTTCAAGTACAGCAAATACTACGTGCCGAAGTCAACGCCATTTCATTACGCGCGTCACGTCAATGGATGTCGAACAATCCGTGCATGAAAGAAAGCGGGACATGCTGACACCGCAGCGCGTTTGGACGAAGAGGGGGCCGGAAAACAGTTCGAGTTCGGACAGAATCCGGCGGTAGTGCACCGAAAACGGGAAGCGAGCAAAAAGTGGCCTCGCATGTGCCCTTGCCTAAATACCAATCCCACTAGGGGTTAAGTGGTGCCCGGAGTCGGAATTGAACCGACACGTCCTGTTAAGGACCCGGGATTTTA
The DNA here is from genome assembly GCA_049698855.1 of Terriglobales bacterium. GTDB lineage: Bacteria > Acidobacteriota > Terriglobia > Terriglobales > Acidobacteriaceae > Acidiflorens. Next base: position 17,726 of record JBAVYO010000368.1, on the reverse strand, counting down.
AGTCCCGTGCGTCTGCCAGTTTCGCCATCCGGGCACGGCAATTTACGCGGTTGCAAATATCGTATCAGTTCATGGTAGGCTGCATAGGCTATGCGCCTTCAACAGAGTGTTTTTCCTGCCATTGCGTTGTCCGTCCTAGTCTGCGCGCAACCTCCGGTATTCGGGCAAAACCTTAAGCCGGTTGCCGACCGGCTCGCCTCCCAGAACGCGATCTTCGAAGAGCAGTACGAATCCGATCTTCGCAACTTTCCGGAGCGCGCGACCTCCTTCGGCGACTACCGCTACAACGACAAACTCGCCGAATACTCGCTTGAAGCGATCACTCGCCGTGAGAAGACGAACGAAGATTTTCTTGCCCGGCTTGAAGCGATCCCGACGGATGGTTTTTCCGACCAGGATCAGCTCTCACACGACTTGCTCGTGCGCGTGCTAAAGCAGCGTATCGCCGATTTCAACCTCAAAGAATATGAGATGCCGATCAATCAGCAGAATGGCATCCACACCAGCCTCGCCGATTTGCCGCTTTCCGTGCCGTTCGACACCGCGAAGCAGTACGAGGACTACATTGCCCGTCTTCACCAGATTCCGCGCGTCCTGGGCCAGACCACGGAAGTGCTGCGCGCTGGCATGAAGGACAAGCTGATGCCGGTACGATTCCTGATTGAGAAGCTGCCGGGGCAGTGCGAGGGCATCATCGAATCCGATCCATTTCTGCGCCCAACGAAGAAATATCCGGCGAGCATCTCTGCTGAAGACCAGAAGCGTTTGACCCAGCAGATCACCGATGCGATCAATACCGATGTCATCCCGGCTTACAAAGCGTTCACTGCGTTCCTGCGCACGGATTACGCTCCCCAGGGCCGTACCACTCTTGCGGTGACTTCATTGCCGGACGGCGAGAAGCGTTACGAAAATGACATCTACGCGCGCACGACAACCCACATGACGCCGGACGAGATCCATCAACTCGGATTGCGCGAGATGGATCGGATCGAAGCCGAAATGACTGCTATCGCCAAGAAGGAGGGTTTCGCCGATCTCGCCTCATTCCGAGCTTCCCTCAAAACCAATCCCAAGTACATCCCGAAATCCGAGGAACAGATCCTCGACGACTTCCGCCGATACATTGCGCAGATGGAGCCGAAACTGCCCCAACTGTTTACGCTGCTTCCCAAGTCGCCGGTGACAGTCGAAGCCATTCCCAGCTTTCAGGCCGCGGCCGCGACTCATTACGTCACGGGCACGCCGGACGGCAAACGCCCTGGACGCGTGGTTGTCGCCACATCCGACTTCGCCCAGCGCTCGCTCATCGACGACGAGGCAATCGCCTATCACGAAGGCATTCCCGGACATCACATGCAGTTGTCGGTTCAGCAACAGCTCACGGGACTGCCTAAATTCAGGCAGCACGGGCTCGGCTTCAATGCCTACATCGAGGGCTGGGCTTTGTACGCGGAGCAACTCGGCAAAGAGGTCGGGTTTTACAATGATCCCGTTTCAGACTACGGCCGCTTGTCGTCGGAGCTGTTTCGCGCCGTGCGGCTGGTGGTCGACACCGGCATCCACTCAAAAGGATGGACGCGCGAACAAGTGGTTGAGTTCTTCCGCAAGTCCGGCGCCATCGACGAGCCCAGCATTCAGTCCGAAACCGACCGCTACATCGCATGGCCCGCGCAGGCGCTCAGCTACAAGCTCGGCCAGTTGAAGATTCGCGAGTTGCGTGACCGCGCCCAGAAGGAGTTGGGCCCGAAATTCGATATTCGCACCTTCCACGATGAGATGCTCGATGGCGGTACTCTTCCGCTCGATCTTCTTGATGCCCGCACGGAAAAATGGATCGCCCAACAAAAGTCGAGGTGATCGAGGGAAAACAACCAACGGCGCGGGAAAATCAGGTTGCCAGCCTGACGGGAAGGCACGTTCTTATCGTCGGCTTCGGCAACCCGCTACGCTCCGATGATGGCGTCGGCTGGCATGTCGCGCAGCAACTTGCACGTGACCTCTCGCGGCCCGGCGTCCAAATTGTGGCACTTCAACAATTGACGCCTGAAGTTGCCGACTTCGCCAGCCGCGCAGAAAAGGTCTTGTTCGTGGATGCGGCTCACGAAGGCGTTCCGGGTGAAATCCAATGCAGGAGAATTGCGCCTGCCGCCTCGTCTGGCGAACATTCACACGAATTCTCTCCATCGGCCATTCTGGCGTTAGCTGAAACGCTGTATGGCCGCTACCCGCCGGCCTGGCTGCTGACTGTTTGTGGTGAGACTTTTGCAACCGGCGATTCCATGTCGGCGGCAGTATCCGCTGCGATCCCGGCTGTGCTAGAGAGAATTGTCCGGTTTATCGCGGGCGACGAAAAAAGCGCGCGAGAGCGATAAGGTGAACGCCAAGAAGCCGCCGAAAGCGAAACCGGAATAGGCAGTCGGCCTCAATTCGAGATTTCGTCCAGTATCGTCCCTTCCCTATCGAGCAACTGAATTGTCATTGCAAGCGAACCAGCAGCGTGCGTTGAACAACTCAGGCAGGGATCGTAGGCGCGAACGACCGCCGAAACATGATTGAGCATTCCTTCGTTCAGCTTGGTCCCATCCACATAGTGTTCGGCGACCTGCTGCACGCTGCGCCCGATGGCGAGGTTATTATGTCCGGTCGCGACGATCAGGTTGGCCCAGGTGATGGCTCCCTCGTCATTGACCTTGTAGTGGTGAATGAGCGTTCCGCGCGGCGCCTCGATCATGCCCACGCCTTCGAGCGCGTTCACGCCAGCCGTTGCCCGCACATGCGTATCCAGAATCTGCGGATCGTTGACCAGCGCCTCAATACTTTCTAGAGCGTACAGAATCTCAATGAGGCGCGCGTAGTGATAGAGAAACGAGCTGTGCGCCACGGTACCAAAGCGCTGATGGAATTCCTGAAACTCGGCATCCGCAGCCGGAGTTCCGCAGCGGCTGGCGGCATTCAGACGGCCAAGCGGGCCGACGCGATACACGCCCGCTGGAAAGCCCTGAGGCACGAAGTAGGGCGCTTTCAGGTACGATTCGCGCAGACTGGCCTCGCCGATCCAATGCTTGTAGTCTTCAGCAGGAATCTGGTCCTCAACGATTTCGCCCGATGCGCTCCGGAAACGGAGCGTGCCGTCGTAAAGCTGCAGGTCGCCCTTGGCGTTCACCATCCCCGCATACATGGTTGGAAACGATCCGAAGACGGCGATCTGTTCCGCAAAGTTGTCGAGCGCGCGCTTGAAGAAAGGAATCGTACGCTCAACAATCGCCTTCGCCGCCGGCAATTCAGAAAGAATACGGTCCCGCACGGGCGCGGCCAGTGGCTTGGCAACACCGCCGGGCACAATCCACGAGGTATGGACCCGCTCCACTGCCAGCCCCTCGACTACCTGCAGGCCGAACTTGCGCAATTCGATGCCGTCGCGCGCCAGTTCGGGATAGTCGGCAATAACGCCCATAACGTTCCGCCTCGCCGCATTGGAACTCATTCCCAATAGAAAGTCGGGCGCCGACAGATAAAAAAAACTGAGCGCGTGGGATTGCACGATTTGCGCAAAATGTACAAGCTCGCGCAACTTGCGCGCCGCGGGAGGAATCCTCACGGCCATGATCGCATCGCACGCCTTCGCCGACGCTAGCAGATGACTGATGGGGCAAATGCCGCAAATGCGCGCGGTAATGCCCGGCATCTCGTAGAATGGCCGGCCTTCGGTGAACTTCTCAAAGCCGCGAATCTGGGTCACGTGAAATTCCGCTCCGGCCACGTGGCCTTCATCATCCAGTTGAATTGTGATTTTCCCGTGCCCTTCAATGCGGCTGATGGGCTCGATGGTGATGCGCTTCATCGTGCGCGCTCCTTAACCAAACCTTAACCAAACTTGGGCTGTCCAACCTCAGGCTTCCGCCCTTCCAGTAAGTCGGTAATCAATCCCAGAATCGCCTTGGCGGGTGGCGGACACCCAGGCAGCCAGTGGTCTACCTTGACAAACTCGCGCAGAGGCCTCGCCTGCTTCAAAAGCGCCGGCACGCGGTCGCTGGGGATCAGTTTCTTCTCGTCCGACCCGTCCACATAAACGCGTTGCAGCAACTTGTTGACCGGAATGTTGTTGCGCATGGCGGGCACATTTCCCGTGACCGCACAGTCGCCCAAAGAAATCAGGATCTGCGTGCGCTGGCGAATCTTCCGGATTTTGTTGAGATCGTCCTGCGAACTCACCGCACCCTCGACCAGCGTCACATCCACTTCCTCGGGGAACTCCTGCGCGTCCACCAGCGGGCCGTAGACGATGTCGATCTTGCGGCTCAGCGAGATGATGGCCGCGTCCATATCGAGCAGAGACATGTGGCAGCCGGAGCAGCCATCCAGCCAGACGGTAGCCACTTTTACCTTCTTCATACCTGGGCTCCTCTTCGCTGCGCCAGAGACGTTACCGTACCCAGCTTCTTTACCATTTCCTCAACCGCCCAGCCTTTCTCCGCCAGCGCGCCGGTCGGACACGCCTGCACGCACTTGCCGCAACTCGTACAACTGGTGGCTTGACCCCATTTCTCATTCATCTCGCTGGTGATGCGCGAGTGAATGCCACGAGCCGTCACATCCCAGACGTGCGCGCCTTCCAATTCCGCGCATACCCGCACGCAACGCGTACAAAGAATGCAACGGTTGTGGTCTAAAACGTAACGCGGGTGCGACGTGTCCACACTCAGCTTGGGAAAGTTATAGGCGAACTCGACCGTATTTACGCCGAGCGAGGTCGCCATGGACTGAAGTTCGCAATGTCCATTGGATACACAGACCGCGCACACGTGATTCCTTTCGATGAGCAGCAATTCCACCGATATCCGCCGATATCGTGTCAAACGCGCGGAATTTGTCGTCACAGACATGCCGTCCTGAATAGGAGTCGTGCAGGCTGGGAACAATCGATCCACGCCAGAAACCTCCACCAGGCACACGCGGCACGCGCCCACGGGCGTCAGTCCATCCAGGTCGCAAAGCGTGGGAATATATTTTCCGCTCGCCTTGGCCGCTTGAAGAATGGTCGAGCCCTCTTCGGCAGTGATCAGTTGCCCGTCAATGCGGATTGACAGCTTCTTCTGTGCCAAAACTTGCTCCTTTCATTTCTTCTGCCGCCGGTTCACACGGGCCAGCAACATGCGGTCATTGCCCAGGCTACGGGAAGATCAACGCAGCCACAGTTTTAGCCCACCCTGATGCCTTTGACGTCGCAACGCAGGCAACGGCAAGCCTCGTCGAGAGCCTGTTCGTGAGTCAATCCGGTAACCACTTCGTCCAGCGAGCGAACACGAACCAAGGGTGCCAGGACCTGCCCCGTATGCCGGCGGCTAGAACTAGGCTCCTCAGGTGGTACTTGATCGTATTCAAAGTCTGGGAACAGGCTGTTCCAGCGATCAGATTCCATCAGTTGACGGTCAATATTGCGGGCTGCCTGCTTGCCATAGCCCATGGCGTTGGAAACGTTCGACGCTCCGGTGACGAGGTCGCCGCCGGCGTAGAATTTTGCGCGGCTGGTCTCGAGAGTGAAGCGGTTTACATCCACGGTGCCGCTTTCTTTAAGCGCCAGACCGGAAGCTCTGGCGAAATCGAGATCGACGGTTTCGCCCACGGCAAAGATCACGGAATCGCAGTCGAAGCGCTGAATCTCGTCTGTCGAAACCGGTTTCTTCCTGCCCGAGGTGTCATAGGCTCCAAGGCGGGTCTTCACAATTTCGATTGCTCGAACACAGCCCTTGGCATCTCCGATCACCCGGTGGGGAGCAGCCAGGAAAACAAATTTAGCTCCTTCGTCTTTTGCGGCCTGCGTCTCTTCTTCAATCGCCGGCATATCCTTACGCTCGCGGCGGTAGAAGATGGTTGCCTCCGCGCCCTTGCGCAGCGCCGTGCGCGCGGAATCAATGGCCGCGTTGCCGCCACCGATGATGGCAACGCGCCGCCCGATGGAGACTTCCTGCCCGCTTTCCACCGCCTCCAGGAAATTCAAAGCCGGAAAGACGCCATTCAATTCCGTTCCCGACTGGTAGACCCAAGACTCTTTCCACGTTCCAATCGAAAGAAAAACCGAGTCGAAGCGATCGTCCAGTTCGTTCAACGGAACGTCGAAACCGACTCGCGTCTTGAAGTTGAACTTCACGCCCATGCGCTCGATGAGCTGGACTTCGCGGGCCAGGGCGCTCTTTGGAAGCCGGTACTCGGGCAGAGCGAAACGCAACATGCCTCCGGCTTCCGCCTTACTTTCGTACACGGTAACGTCGTGACCGAATAACGCCAGGTAGAATGCTGCCGTTAGACCGGCCGGTCCGGCGCCGACGACGGCGATTTTGCGCCCGGTCGGTTCCAGCATGCGCTCCACGACTGCCTGAAACATTGCGTTGCGCCTGTCGGAGAGAAAAATCGAATCGGCGATGAAGCGGTGAACCTCGCGCATGTTGACCGCTTGATCCAAAGTCTGGCGCCGGCAGCGATTGTCGCAGGGATGCTGACAGACGCGGCCGGTGGAGGAAGGCAACGGATTATCGAGGATGATCGATAAGAACGCCTGTTCCAGCTGTCCTTCCTTATAGAGCTCTAAAAAGCGCGGGATGTTCATGTGCAATGGGCAGCTGTTCTCGCAGGGCGACAGAGCCAGCTCTTCACACACACCGGCCCCGCAGCGCCGGGCCAAAATGTGGTCCTCGAACTCGCTGCGGAAATGGCGCAGGGCTGTCAGGACGGGATTGGGTGCGGTCTGTCCCAGTCCGCACAACGAACAGTCGCGAATATAGCGGCTCAGCTCGTCGAGAAGTTCGACGTGATGCTCCGTGCCCGCGCCTTCGGTGACGCGGTTCAAAATGCGCAGACATTTGTTGAGTCCGACCCGGCATGGGATGCACTTGCCACACGATTCGGAGTGCGTGAATTCGATGAAATAGCGCGCCACATCCACCATGCAGTTGTCTTCATCCATCACCACCATCCCACCCGAGCCCATGATGGATCCCAACTGCGCCAGATTCTCGTAATCCACCGGCGTTTCGAACATCTCGAGAGGGATGCATCCGCCGGAGGGACCGCCGGTCTGGACCGCTTTTACTTGACGCCCGCCGGGCGCGCCTTCTCCGATGTCGTAGATGAAAGTCTTCAGGGGGGTGCCCAACGGCATCTCAACCAGGCCTGTGTTCTTGACTTTGCCCACCAGCGAGAAGACTTTCGTCCCCGAACTCTTTGGACTGCCAGTCTCGGTGAACCAAGCCGCTCCGCGGGTCACGATGGGCGCGATGTTGTACCAGGTTTCGACGTTGTTAATACTGGTCGGTTTGCCCCACAAACCCTTCTGTGCCGGAAAGGGTGGCCGCGGGCGCGGACGCCCGGCTTGGCCTTCCAGCGAAGCAATCAGGGCTGTCTCTTCGCCGCATACAAACGCCCCAGCGCCTTCGACCAGCATGATGTCAAACTTCAGGCCGCGTCCAAGTATGTTTTCCCCAAGCATTCCATACTCTCGAGCCTGCTCAATTGCACGGTTCAGGCGATGCACAGCCAGGGGGTACTCCGCACGAACATAGATAATCCCCTCCGTCGCGCCGGTCACGTAGCCCCCGATGATCATCCCTTCCAGCAGCGCATGCGGATCGCTTTCAATCTCGTTGCGGTTCATGTAAGCGCCGGGATCGCCTTCATCGGCGTTGCAGATGATGTACTTTGGTTCCGCTTTTGCCTTGGCGAGAAACTCCCATTTGTTGCCGGTAAGATAGCCAGCGCCACCGCGGCCCCGCAGCTTGGCGGCTTTGATTTGCTCGATAACGGCTTCCGGATGCCCGTCGATCAAGACCTTGTAAAGCGCCTGATATCCACCGATCGCTATGTATTCCTCAATGTCATCCGGATTGATGATCCCGCAATTGCGCAGCACGATCTTCTTTTGTCCCTTGAAGAACGGCAGTTCATTCCAGGACTGGACTTCGGGATACCCTTCCCCGTACCGGATGTGCCCTGTGAGATGCTCCCATTCTTCGATCTTGCAATAGACGAGATCGGGACTGAGATTGCCGTCTTCGATATCCTCCAAAATGCGCGCAGCATCATTGGCTTGCACTTTGCGCAACAGGACCAGCGGTTTTCCGGGCATACGGACAGCCACCAGCGGTTCCTGAAAACACGCGCCAAAGCATCCGACGGGTGCGAGGACAAAATCAGCCCCGCTGCGTTCGAGTCCCTGGGCAAAGGCCTGATACAGGCCCTCGGCTCCGTTTCCCTGCCCGCAAGTGCCCATCCCCACGGTCAATCGCGGTCTTGCTGGCACCAACTTCGCCAGGCCCGCCTCGCGTACCGTATTGAACGCTCCGATATCCTGAATCCGAGGCATCGTTTACTCGCCTCCTCGAATCGTTCCGATTTCCCGCTGCACCGTGCGTTCGGTGGCGTGTCCGCAAATGTGGTGATTCACTTCCACCACCGGCGCCATGGCGCATTGTCCAAAACAAGCGACTGTGCGCACTGTAAATTTTCCGTCCTCGGTGGTCAGCACCATCTTGTCCGATTCAGTGCCGTCGCTCTCTTCCGTCTCCATCGCCAGACCAAGATCGAGCCGCACGCCCTGCAGCAGATTGCGCGAGCCGCGTGTGTGACACGCTGTCCCGCGACAGATGCAGATCGTGTTCTCGCCTTGCGGCTGCAGGTTGAACAGCGAATAGAACGTGGCCACGCTATAGATCCGGGCCAGCGGTGTGGCGGTTTTCGCAGCGATGTAGCGCAGCGTTTCCAGCGGCAGATAGTTGTGAGGATTTCTTTCCTGCGCAGCTTCCAGAATGGTCAGCAGCGCTCCGGGACGTCCCTTGCTATCGGCGACCAGTTTGTCAATGAAGGCTTGCTCGTCGGTTGAAAGCTGTGTTTGCAAAAGTGTGGGCATCGCACTCCTCTGCAGAATTTCTCCATTGTGAATTTATCTGGCTGTAAGAAAAGCACATAGCACCTAGCGCACGTCGCCAAGTGATAGCAGTCACAATAGGGGGTTACCAACGTTATTCGTGTCTTGCGATTAAACTGGTTTAAACAAGGGAGTCCCGTCGTTGGCGAGGCGCTGACTCCGTCCAAATTCTTGGGTATCTAAAATTGGGTTCACAAACGCGCGATCGGGAAATGCAAATCCAGCTACAGCACGCTCAGAGATGTCGTTCGATTCAACGTTCATTCCCTCAGGGGCTGAAGCCTCGCACTTTGGGAGGCTTTGGGCACGGCAGAAAGCCGTGCCCTTCCCAAACCCGATTTATGAAACATGCTCTACACAAAAGCGGACAAAAGGAACAATTACTTGATCGGAGTGTGCCCAAAGAGCAACTTTTCAGCGTCTTTTGGGTTCCATATAGTTAGGAATTATCGGGAGGAAATCTTGCAAGCACCCCATGTGTTCAGTCAGTCGCCTCGTTTTCGCTTCGCGAGCCAAAGCGTTTTGTCTTTTCTGATGATTTTGCTGTGGTCGGCAGCCGCATTTGCCCAGAGTGGCGCCATGAGTCCGTACCAGGGGGAATCCGACGGCGTTAACGCCGGCGGAAAATGGCTTGAGTTCCATTCGGAAGACAAAATGACCGGCGCTAAGAAGGTTCGTTTTGAGCTCCAGTCAGACAATTATTTTAAGGAAGACCCCAACTACAAACCGCGGGTCACCCTGTTTTGCAGCAACGGCAAGCTCAAACTGGGGGATTTCAACCCCGGCGTGCGCCTGGTTCCGCCCAATCGCCCCGGCTTCTGGGGACAGCCGCAGCTTGAAGTAGAGGTGCGAGTCGACGATGTCCACTACTTCAAGGGTTGGAATTGGGAGCGCGGCCATTTTCTTTCCATGGACAAAGGCACGGTCCGGGGTCTGCTCGGCGCACAGGTATTCAAGGTGTCACTACCCACGCGCAGCGGACGCCAGATTGCCGAGTTCTCGCCGGCTGGACTGGAGTTCGATCGCGTCAAGCATGAGTGCGATCTGACTCCGAAAAAACCCAGCAACGACTAATTTAAGTACGCAGACAAACTCGTGTCAGGGAGGCGATATGCCCCCCTATTTTTGTGCAAATCGACCATTCTCAGAATCCAATCCGGGTCCGCTCCGCCGGAGATCCCGTCTTGCCACCATTTTCGCCGTGCTGTTTTTGGCTTGTTTTGAATGACTTGGAGGCCAGCCGCTCGACTCTCACACCTTCGTGTGATTAGCGGCACAGCCCGAACTCTGTTCGCCAGCCCAAGATGGATCGTAATCGCATCGATAGTTGTAATCGCATCGGGGGATTCATGAAGAACGTTCTCATCCTGGGGGCCGCGGGCCGCGACTTCCACAACTTTAATGTCGTGTTTCGCGACAACTCGGATTATCGGGTCGTGGCATTCACCGCCACACAGATTCCCGACATCGCCGGCCGCCGCTATCCGCGTGAACTCGCTGGCCACCTATATCCGGAAGGCATTCCCATCTTTGAAGAGAAGGAACTAGAGCGGTTGATCGCCGACGAAAAAGTCGACACCGTGGTATTTGCCTACAGCGACATTGCGTATCCAACGCTGATGCACTTGGCCTCCCGCGTGGTCGCTGCCGGCGCAGACTTCTGGCTCCAGGGTACGGAACACACCCAGGTCAAATCAACGGTTCCGGTGGTCTCGGTGTGCGCCACACGGACCGGCTGCGGTAAGAGCCCGGTTTCGCGCGTGGTGGCTGCCGCATTGCGCAAACAGGGCCACAGGCCCGTGGTAATTCGTCATCCCATGCCTTACGGCAACCTCGCCGATCAGGCCGTGCAGCGTTTTGCCACGTTACAGGATCTCGATCGCCATCAGTGCACGATCGAAGAATGCGAGGAGTACGAACCTCACATCCGGCTCGGCACCGTCGTATACGCCGGTGTGGATTATGAAAAAATTCTGCGGCAGGCCGAGAAAGAAGCCGACGTTATCCTTTGGGATGGCGGTAATAATGACACTCCGTTTTATGCATCCGATCTCGAGATCGTGGTCGTCGATCCGCACCGTCCAGGGCACGAGTTAGCCTACTTCCCTGGCGAGGTGAATCTCCGCCGCGCGGATGTCATCGTAATCAATAAGGTGGACACCGCCGACGCGAAGGATATCGAGACCGTTCGGCAGAACATAAAGGTGTGCAACCCTAAGGCGGCGGTAATCGAAGCTGCTTGCCGGGTTTCTGTACCTTCTCCCGAACTGATCAAGGGCAAGCGCGTTCTGGTCGTGGAAGATGGCCCCACCCTCACCCACGGCGAAATGCCTTACGGGGCGGGCGTGGTTGCAGCGCGCCAGTCCGGAGCTGCGGAATTGGTGGACCCGCGGCCGTTCGCAGTTGGATCGATTCGCAGCACCTTCGAGCGTTACGGCCACCTGCACAATCTGCTTCCGGCCATGGGTTACAGCGCCACACAGCGGCACGAACTCGAGGAGACTATCCGCAACACTCCTTGCGATCTTGTCATTGTGGCCACACCGATCGATCTCGCGCGAGTTATCAAGATCGACAAACCGTCCTTGCGGGTCAGCTACGAAGTCGAGGAACTGACCAAGCCGGGCCTGGCTGAAAAATTAGCCACTTTGACGCACACTCGAGAACACGTATTGGCATAAATCGCGGCTGGACAATAGCCTCGCAAGTATCGCCGTTTGCGCAGTCGAAAGGTCCAGCCCGGTTCTCTCGCCGTCAATGCAATCAGGGCAACAGACTTCAGAAAAAGGGTAAACAATGACTGCACCGGATTTCCTTTCAATTAAAGACTTTTCGCCGTCCGAAATCGAGTATCTGCTCACTCTGGGCCGGCAAGTAAAAGCTCACCCGATAACGTACAGCGAGACGCTCAAGCGCAAGACGCTGGCCATGATCTTTGAAAAGCCGTCGCTGCGCACGCGCGTCAGCTTCGATGTCGGCATTCAGCAACTCGGGGGCTTTTCCATTTATCTATCGCCCGCCGAAATCAACCTTGGCAAGCGCGAGTCGGTTTATGACGTTGCTAAGAATCTGGAGCGCATGGTGCAGGGCATCATGATCCGCACCTTTGCCCATGAGATCGTCGAGCAGATGGCGGAATTTGCCAGCATTCCGATCGTCAACGGGCTGACCGATTACAGTCATCCCTGTCAGGCCATGGCCGACTACATGACCATGTGGGAAGCCAAAGGAAAGCTGGATGGTCTGAAGGTCGCCTATGTGGGAGACGGTAACAATGTCGCCCATTCACTGATGTTTGCCGGCGCACAGCTTGGCGCGCACGTTTGGGTGGCAGCACCAAAAGGATACGAGCCCAAAGCTGATGCCATTCGCTGGGCTTGCGAGCGCGGCCGAGAAACCGGCGGAACATGCACCGTTACAAACGACCCGCGCGAAGCCGTAGTCGGCGCGGACGTGGTCTACACGGACATCTGGGCAAGCATGGGTCAGGAGGCGGAGAAGGAAAAGCGGCACGCCATATTCGTTCCCTTTCAGGTCAACATGAAGCTGTTTGAACTCGCTAAGAGCGACGCGATTTTCCTGCACTGCCTGCCCGCGCATCGCGGCGATGAAGTCACGGACGACGTGATCGATTGCCCGCGATCTCTGGTTTTTCAGCAGGCGGAAAATCGGCTGCACGCGCAAAAAGCGATCATGATCGAATTGATGAAAGACGAATTTGTGAAACTGCCAGACCTCGCAGAATTGCGCGGGATCGCGCACGTGTAGAGCGCAGTCGATAGAAGGTGCCCCAAAGCCTGCCCTGAGCTTGTCGAAGGGTTCGCGCCCGATTTGGGTGCTTGGCGTCAACCCGTGAATCCTTATGAAGACCATTCTTCTAGCCGTCGGCGGAAACTCCTTGATCCGAGCCGGCGAAAAAGGCACGATCGCCGAACAGTTGGCGAATGCCCGCCGCACAGCCCGCGAGATCGTCGGCCTCATCCGCGGCGGGTTTCGCATCGTGCTTACCCACGGTAACGGTCCGCAGGTGGGCGCGGCTCTCTTGCGTTCGGAAGCAGGAGCCAGTCAGGTTCCAGCACAGCCGCTCGATGTATGCGGGGCGGCGACACAGGGCGAGATCGGCTACATCCTCGGGCAGGCTGTGGAAGGCGAACTTCGTTCGGCTGGCATCCAGGTCCCTGTCGTCGGCGTAGTCACCCGCACCATCATTTCGCTCGACGACCCTTCGATGAAGCATCCTACCAAGCCCGTCGGTCCGTTCTACTCGCGCGAGGAGGCTACGGAACGCAGGCGTCAACTGGGTTGGCAGATCGTGGAAGACGCCGCCCGCGGCTATCGCCGCGTGGTCCCTTCGCCGGAGCCCATCGAGATTGTTGAACTTGAAGTCATCCGCGGTCTGGTTGAGCGCGGAGTGTTGGTCATTGGATGTGGCGGGGGCGGCATCCCGGTGGCGCGCAAAGGCGAGGACATCGTCGGCGTCGAGGCAGTGATCGACAAAGACCGCGCATCGGCGCTGCTCGCTGCCCATCTTGGCGCCGACCTCTTCGTCATCTCCACCGACACAGACTTTGTCTATCTCGACTACAAGAAGCCTACCCAGCGACCACTGCATGAAGTTTGCGCGGGGGATCTGGAACACTACATGGCCGAAGGCCACTTCCCTGCTGGAAGCATGGGGCCGAAAGTTCAATCGGTGCTGCGCTTCCTCCGCGATGGCGGAAAACAAGCTATCATCGCCTCGGCTGAGAACCTGCAAAAAGCCGTGGCAGGCCATAGCGGCACGCACATATATTCCGATCAATTCAAGCCCGCGGCCGGCCTGGAAACAAGCACAGCCAACGTCGCCAGAGGACACTGACGTATGCCGAACGAAAAGACCAGTACCGACCTTCCCGATCGGAGAGTCAACGCAGGGGCGGGCTCTCTCCGCTCTCCCGTTGATGCGCGCACTGGCGCTCCGCTGAAGCACGTTGTCGAATCGCAGCAGTTCACAGTCCCGCTGCTGATGGAACTCTTCGACCGTTCGCGCGGCATGGAGCGCGTTGTCGCCCGCGGCGGTACGCTCGACTATCAGAATCGCATCATGGCGACGTTGTTTTATGCGCCTTCCACGCGAACGCGCTTTTCTTTTGAGGCTGCAATGTTGCGCCTTGGCGGACGTGTATTATCCACCGAACAGGCTGGCGCGTTTTCCTCCGAGATTGAGTCAGAGCAGGTGGAAGACTCGATTCGCATCCTCGGCGGCAATTGCGATGTCATCGTCATTCGTCACCATGCGCCCGACGGCGCGCGGCGCGCAGCACAGGTTTCAGCGATCCCCGTGATCAATGCCGGCGATGGTGGAGGAGGACAACATCCTACGCAAGCTCTGCTCGATCTTTACACCATCTATCGCGAGCGTCCCATCAATGGCCTCAGCGTCGCTTTCATTGGAGAACTCGACAAGGGGCGAACCGCGCGATCTCTTGCGTATCTCCTGGCTAAGTTCGACCGGGTGAAAATATTCTTCGTGGGTCCTCCCGAGTTGCAGATGAAACCCGACATTCTTGATTATCTGGAGGATCACAGGGTCAGCTTCGAACTGGAAACCGATCTGGAGCGTGTGATTGAAGAGGTGGACGTGGTCTATCAGACACGCATTCACCCCGACCGCCTGCGCGACGAAACTCGAACCGCGCTGCATCGCTATGCCATCGATTCGGCGATGGTGCGACGGATGAAGTCCGACGCGCTGATTCTTCATCCTCTGCCACGCACCGCCGAGCTCGATCGTTCGGTGGATGACGATCCGCGAGCGCTCTATTTCCGCCAGGCCAAGAACGGCTTGTTCGTAAGAATGGCGTTGCTGACCATGTTGTTGGAAGAGAATTAGCGGCAGCGTTTTTGTAGCGCCCTCCTCGACTTCCGCTCGGGTTGAGCGAGTAGGGGTCCTTCGACTTGCCGTCGCGTGCGCTCCGGCGGCGCTCAGGATGACAGAGTGAGGCGGCGCAGATTACACCAAAAAACTGAACAGCTATAAAATAAAAGGATCAATCGAGAAGAATATTTCAATCCAAAGGACTTTTATGCCTGTGACCGAACACCTGCACACCCACAACTACGTTGAACTTGAGAATCAATACGGCGCCCACAACTACCATCCGCTCGACGTCGTCATCGAGCGCGCCGATGGCGTTTGGGTCTACGACGTCGAAGGCCGCCGCTACCTCGATTGCCTGGCAGCCTATTCCGCCGTGAACCAGGGGCATTGCCATCCCGCGATTCTCCGCACACTGACCGAGCAGGCGCAGAAAGTTACGCTGACCTCGCGCGCGTTCCGCAACGAACAACTGCCGCTGCTCTATCAGGAGCTCAACAAACTGACCGGCTACGATAAGGCTCTGCCGATGAATTCCGGCGCTGAGGCCGTAGAAACAGCGCTGAAGACTGCGCGCAAATGGGGATATAAAGTTAAAGGCATTCCACAGGACAAGGCTGAGATCATCGTCTGTGCCAACAATTTCCATGGCCGCACCATTTCTATCGTCAGCTTTTCAACCGACGACCAATACCGCGACGGCTTCGGCCCGTTCACTCCGGGATTCAAAATCATCCCGTTTGGAGATGCGCAGGCTCTGCGCAAGGCGATCACGCCCAACACTTGCGCATTCCTTGTCGAACCGATTCAAGGCGAAGCCGGGATTGTGATCCCGCCCCAGGGCTTCCTGAAAGAAGCCGCCGAAATCTGCCGCCAGAACCGCGTTCTTCTGATGGCCGACGAAATCCAGTCTGGCCTGGGCCGCACCGGCAAGCTTTTCGCCTACATGCACGAGGGCATCACTCCCGACGTCCTCATCGTGGGCAAAGCGCTCGCTGGCGGGTACTATCCTGTTTCCGCCATTCTGGCGTCGGACGAAATCTTAGGAGTCTACAAACCGGGCGACCACGGCAGCACGTTTGGCGGCAATCCGCTGGGCTGTGCTGTTGCGCGCACGGCTCTCAAGGTGCTGATCGAAGAGAAGCTGGTTGAGCGCTCAGCCGAACTCGGCGCATATTTCCTTGGTCTGCTGCGCACGTTGAGTTCACCGAACCTAACGGAAGTCCGTGGAGTTGGCCTGTGGATCGGCGTTGAACTGAACGGCCCGGCGCGTCCGTATTGCGAGGCGCTTAAGGAGTTGGGAATTCTCTGCAAGGAAACTCACGACCACGTAATTCGTATCGCGCCGCCGCTGGTCATCACGCGCGAAGAAATCGATTGGGCGTTCCCGCGCATCGAGAAAGTGATTACGGGCAAGTCGTAGCGCAGTCAGACTTGTGCCGCAAGCGGCTGTTGAAAACGGAATCCTCGAGGAGAATAGCGCGAGATGAAGTGGTCATGTTTGATTGTCATCACACTTGCGCTCCTCGGGGCGGCTCTGCCTGTAGCAGCTCAGGATCAAGCTTCCAAGTTTGAGTTGTATGGCGGTTACTACTACACGCGCGTCAATGTGAATGCCAGTGCGGTGGGTGGCGGCCCTTCGGAAACCTTCAACGGGAATGGCGGGGGCGGACAGTTTGAATACAATGCGACGAACCACATCGGACTGGTGGCGGATCTGGCCGGCTTTGGCGCAACCAGTACCGAAAATGGCGCATTGGTTGGAGGAGCGTTCACCTATCTCTTTGGGCCAAGAGTAAATTGTCGGCTTCGCAGAATTACTCCATTCGGCCAAGCGCTCTTTGGCGGCATTCGCACAACAAACGGGATTGGCGAATCGGCGTCCGAAAATAACTTCGCGTTGACGGCGGGCGGTGGCATCGATTTTAAGGTGTCGCGCCAAGTCTCCGTTCGGCCCGTGCAGGCTGAATACTTCATGAGTAAAATCCCGGACGGCCTAAACGACCGCCAGAATAATTTGCGGCTTGGCGCTGGAGTCGTTTTCCGTTTGGGCAGAGATTAATTCCACCGCGATTTGTCTTCCCTCCCCCGAGTCCCGGTCGGTTGCCGCGAATCTAATGATGGTACCTTTTTGGAGCACGTCAAGGGACACGCATTAGGAGGCGCATGAAGATCGGCATTACCTGTTATCCAACTTATGGCGGCAGCGGAGTGGTCGCAACCGAACTCGGACTTGAACTGGCGCGCCGCGGCCACGAAATCCATTTCATCTCTTATTCTCAGCCCATACGCCTCACCGGCCCCGAGCCCAACATCCACTACCATGAAGTCGAGGTCACACGTTATCCGCTCTTCGAATTTCCTCCTTACGACCTCGCTCTTGCCACGCGCATGGCCGAGGTTTCGCAGCTATACGAACTCGATCTCCTCCACGTCCATTACGCGATACCGCACTCCGTCAGCGCCTTGCTGGCCAAGCAGATGCTCGCAGCCACGCCACCACGCCGCAATTTGCCCTTCGTCACCACCCTCCACGGCACCGACATCACGTTAGTCGGACTCGACCGCTCTTACCTTCCGATTACGCGCTTTTCCATCGAGCAGAGTGACGGAGTGACTGCCATTTCGCAATACTTGCGCAGCCGGACGCTCAGCGTTTTCGACGTGAAGAACCACATTGAAGTCATTCCTAACTTCGTGAACTGCGACGACTACGTGCGTAGGCCCGAATGGCTGGCGAACCGTTCCGAATATGCCTCTGGCAATGAACGCCTCCTGGTTCATCTTTCCAACTTTCGTCCCGTAAAACGCGTGCTCGATGTCATTGAAATCTTCGATCGCGTGCGAAAGAAGATGCCCGCGAAGCTGATGTTGATCGGCGACGGTCCGGATCGCTCGCAGGCGGAATGGCTGGCTGTTCAGAAAGGGATTCATGAGCAGGTGCTGTTC
>JBAVYO010000367.1:0-8121 GCA_049698855.1 Terriglobales bacterium | reverse complement strand
TCATATTTCTGTACCGGACGATTGAGATAAAACTCCAACCCGTATTCCTCAACGCGGCTGACATGATAAAGAGCGACGGGGACCGATTCGCTGGAAACCGATTTGCTGGAAAACGACTGAATCTCCTGTGCCACCGGACGCGCCGATTGTGTAGCGTCGATGGCGGGCGCGGCAAAGCGTATCACCGCCGCGACGCTCACGATCGCCGCGATCATCGTGGCGGAGCGAATGAGGCGCGGGCCAGCGGCGGTCACGAGCGCGAACGCGATTCCGATAGCAATCACGCCGCCGATGGCCGCGGCCACATACGTTCCGGGTCCACGCATGAGATGGTGATTCATCGCGATTGACCCTGCCGAAAGAGCAGCAAATACAAAGATTCCGCACAACAATCCGTGCGCTAAAGCCAGCGGCCATCCCACTCTGCTCGCAACTGCGCGGCGCGCCGCCAGGTAATCCGTCACCAGCAACGCTGCCGCTGGTACCGCAGGCAGAATGTATCCCGGAAGTTTCGATTGCGATGCGCTGAAGAACAGGATGGGGACGAACATCCAGATGAGTAGAAACAGCGTCCAGGAATTCTCCGCGCTGACGTTTTCGTGGGATTCAGTTCGCGCGCGCCAAGTCCTCCGCAAACTCTCCACCACGGCGGCAATCAGCCAGACCGTCCACGGCAACAAAGCGAGTAGAAATACCGGCACATAAAACCAGAATGGCTGCGGATGATGATAGAGGTTGCTGGAGAAGCGCGCGAAGTTGTGCTCGATAATAAATACGCGAAAGAAATCGTGGTCGCGCATCTGCACTGCGATGTACCACGGCAGCGCCACAGCCACGAACAACAAAATTCCGGGCAGCCACAAAGTCCGGACGATACTGCTCCAGTCCCGCCCGCACGCTATAAACAGGAGTACGATGACGGCGGCCAACGCTGGTGCAATCGGCCCTTTAGCCAATGTTCCGAGCCCGAGGAATAAATAGAAGACGGCAAGAGCCGCGCGATTCCGGCGTTCATACCATGCATACCACGCAAGCAAAGCGATTGTGAAAGTCGCGGCCAGCGGCATATCGGTGGCGGCGGCGTGCGCGAATCCAATGACGCCTGCGCAGGTCGCGGAGATGAGCGCGCCATCGAGTTCCGTGCGGGGACGTAATCGCCGCAGGAAAAAATAAATCGCGGCAATCATAAGCGCGGCATCAATCGCGCTGGGAAAGCGCGCCGTCCATTCACTCACACCGTCGCTCGCCCGCAAAAGCTGTCCGCCCGCGCTGCGCCGAGCGCCATCCGCTTCGCCGCCGTAGTTCGCAGGCGCAAACGTCCGCGCCACACGATACGACAGCATCGCCTGCCAATAATAAAGAGGAGGTTTTTCGAGCCACGGCTTGCCATCGAGTGTGGGCAGAACCCAATCGGATCGATTAAGCATTTCGCGCGCAACTTGCGCGTAGCGCGGCTCATCGGCTCCCACCAAACCAAACGAGCCCAGCCCGTAGAAAAACAAAAATCCGCAGAAGACGGCAAGCAGCAGGACTTCGGTGCGAATTCGCGGGTTGGATTGGCTCGGCACTCAGTCGGAACTCGTCATTGTCGTTTCGGCTCGCAGCCGCTCAACAACGCGCGAAACCGCAATCGCCAGCGGCCCTTCAAGCGAGCACCCGCTAGCGCACCTGTGGCCTCCGCCGCCAAACTGCTCCGCAACGGTCGAGACGTTGACCTGCCCCTTGCTGCGCAGGCTCACGCGATAACGGCGGTCGGGAAGCTCGCGAAAGAAAATCGCCACCTGCACATCGCCCATCGAAAGCGCATAGTTCACCAGGCCTTCGCAATCCTCTTCGCGCGCGCCAAAGCGCTCCATCTGCTCCTGCGTCACCCAGATCCAGGCGAGCGGACCTTCCCTATGCAGATTGGAAAGCGCGGCGCCCAGCAACCGCATCTTGGCCGTCGAGTGTCCGAAATAAATTTGCCGCGCGCATTGCGCTGGATCGGCGCCAGCCAGCACCAGCTCGCGCGCCACCGTAAACGTTTGCTCATCGGTTCCCTCGAACATGAACGAACCGGTATCGGTCATGAGCGCGGTGTAGAGGCAGGTTGCAATATCGCGATCGATAGGGACACACGCCATACGCGCCAGGCGATAGACAAGCTCGGCCGTTGCCATGACGGAAGAATCGATCCAGTTCACATTCGCAAAATTGCGCCCGCTGAGGTGATGATCGATATTGATGAGAAAAGACTGGTCGAGCCCCTTGAGCATTGCCCGCCGCGTGCTGTCGCACTCCAGCAGAATGACAGCATCGTTCGCCGGAACCGTGTCGGCGTGAATAGCGCGGCCGGCAAAGGGCAGGCCTTGATAAATACGGGGAATGCCGTCATACATGACGACTTCGGCGTCCTTGCCCATCGCCCGCAGAATTTCGCCGCAGGCCAGAGCCGAACCGATGCCGTCGCCGTCGGGCCGCGCGTGCGAAGTGACGACGAAGCGGTGACGCTCGCGAATTGCCTGTAAAACACGGTCCAGCATGGAAGTAACGTCGTTGTTCGTCAGTCGCTGGTCGTCGTCGTTAGCGATCAGCCTTCCGCTTTTCCTAACGACTAACCACTGGCGGCCAACGACCGTGGCTGACAGCTGATAGCTAACTACTTCTTGTTCCGTTTCTTTGCGCGTGTTAGAAGCTCGTCCACGCGACTCTCCAACTGCTCCGAACGGTCGATCTGAAAATGAAGTTCCGGTGCGCGGCGCAGCCGCAGACGGTCGACCAGTTCGCGCCGCACAAAATTCTTCGCCGCTTCCAGGCCTTCCAGCGTCCGCTGGCACTCCTCATCGTCGCCGGCGACGGAGACCAGCACGTGCGCCGAACGCGCGTCCTCGGCCATTTGCACCTTCGAGACCGTAGCCAACCCAATGCGCGGATCCGCGAGTTCGCCTTCGAGAATGGTTTCAATCTCCTCGCGCAAAGCTTCGCTCAAACGTTCGCGATGATGCTTCAGTCCACGGCGTTCCATAATGACTTGAATAAAACTTTCTAGGATAACAGAAAGCGAGGGCGCTGAATGCAAAAGTGTGCATGTGCCCGAGCACAACGCCCGGCATCACACACGCAGTCTGGAGGCGGACTAGCCCACGGTCCGAAAACACTTATCGAAACGTCTGGAATCGTGCTAAAGTACCGCGGGGAGCCTTATATGCAGGTATTGCCACTTCGTACTTGTGCGCTAAGAATGATGATTCTCATTTCTTTGGTGGGTGCCCTCGACGTTATCACTGTCGCACTCAGCGCGAAGCCCCTGTTCTGGGCTAGGGTGATTCCAGGACTTATCCCTTTTTTCAGTCCAGCGACTTTCCTGTCGCGGCGCCGCGGAAGTATTTCATAAAAACTCCATAAACGAGTCTGTAATCTCGGCGCCGTGGTTATTGGCGATGCGCGCGGCTGCGCGCTCCACGTTCTTCATAAGGCCATCCAAATAATCGCGCGAGTGCGAGATCGCGACCACCCCAACCGTCGCCTGGTTCCACAGGTTCGAGGGATCGAGTTCAGCGACAGAGACGTTAAACGACGCCCGCAGCCGGTCTTTCAGCGAGCGCAGCACCTGCCGCTTATCTTTCAGCGATTGCGCCGCTTCAATCCGAAGTTCGAGCGTGAGCGAGGCGATCATTGCAATCCATAGCGTAACCCATTCGAGAACCGGCGGCAGAACAGCTTCGCGGCTTACCAGGCTTTCCGCCAGGGAGATGCGGAGAAACTCGTCTCTAGACAAGACCTTTCCCTGCTGTCTTTTGCAGGTTTAATGGTTTTCTCCGTGTCTTCGGGGCGAGAAAGCTCAAGCCATGAGAACTTCCGAGCCTTTTTCCTCGAATTGTGCTATATAAGTAGACGCTAAGTTTGCTTCCCAGTGAGTTGCAGGCCGGTACCGCCAACCAGCGTCACCCCCTCTACCAGCGGCGAATCTGCTCAGCGTATTTCAATCGGCACCAAAGAATAGGAACACGACCAATGGCAGAACAAGGAACAGTGAAGTGGTTTAACGACGCCAAGGGCTACGGCTTTATCAGCCGTCAAAATGGCGAAGACGTTTTCGTGCATTTCTCCGCCATTCAGGCAGGAGGCTTCAAGAGCCTGCAGGAAGGCCAGACCGTCCAGTTCGACGTGACCAAGGGCCCCAAGGGCTTGCAAGCGGAGAACGTGACTCCGGTCTAGCCCGCGAAAACGGCCGGACCCGTGAGTTGTCATCCCGAGTCCGAGCGAAGCGAGTGGGCGAGGGATCTGTAGTTGGTTCTCGTCGACACTTCCAAGCAAGAACAAAGTGCCCGAGATTCGCAAGAGTCGCGGGCATTTTCGCGTGCGTGGGTTTCACCGACTTGTCATTCCGACCGAAGGGAGGAATCTGCTCCCGTCGGCGCGGTCGAGGCTGCCTCACCCTTCGCCTTTTAAAGGGTGGGATTCCGCGTTAGCGCACCCCTTTAGTATCTTGCTTACAGTTGGAATGTACGCAAGGTCGGAGCCACCCGCCAACATTGGCTACTTCTTGAATTCGTCAAAGAATGCCTTGTCGATTTCATAAGTCTTTACCGATTTGAGCCCAAACTCAAGCTCCCTGAACATTTCGACGAGCTTCTCCGCACCGATTAACTCCACCGGCGGGACGCCGTCCCGAGACTCCTCTCGACGCGCTTCGGCAGTGAATGTCCCGGTAGTGACGATGATGCCTTTGTCGGCACGACCCGACATGGCCCCTCGAAAATCCCGCACCTGGGAAGGCGAAACGGATCCCGTGTAACGTTTGCACGGGAACAGGGTCGACAATCGCCAGACGAAGGGTGAAAATGCCGTCAGCTATAAACAGCAAAGTGAGTGCGAAGCGCTTGAGCGGCCGCGGAATTCATTAGAACCTGCATAACCGCTCGCTCGATGACGGGCGTGTTCTCCCAGGTCGAGACTTACGCGGGGGGGGCATCTAGCCCCACGAACATGCGATACTTACTGGATGGTTATGGTGGATGCTACGCCACGGTTGGCAATCGATCCGAAGTGGGTGAAGGTGCATTTGACGACCGGCAACGGCATCGAGATTGAGTGGAAAGATGGCCACCGTTCGGCGTATACGTTCAAATTTCTTCGGGATGCGTGCCCGTGCGCTCTATGCGAAGACGAGCGCGGAAAAACGGGACGGAAAGCGGGAGAAGCGGAGAAGCCGGCGACGGGAACCCTTCCCATGTTCAAACCGGCAGTGAAAGCGCTGGCAGCGGAAGCGGTGGGAAAGTACGCGCTCAAGTTTTCATGGAACGACAATCACGATCTTGGGATTTATTCCTGGGCCTATCTGAGAGAAGTTTGTCCTTGCACGGAATGCAGCTCGAAAAAAGGCTAACAGCTTCGCACAAGGTCGATTGCGTAGCCAACGTGCCCTCACCGCCTAAGCCGCTATTTAGAAGGTCTCTGATCGTAGCGCCGAAGCATCTGCGCCACCCAACGGGCGTGATCCTTGGGCCTCCAAGCTACTTCATTGTGTCGCTGCGGTAGAGCTGGCCCAGATAATTGCGGTGAACGAAGACCATCCAATGGCCGTCGGGCGTGATGCCGGCTGGGAAGTTCATTGGTTGCAAGCCGACGTTGTCTTTTGGAGCGAGAGCCTGCCAACGTTCGCTCTGGCTCGATTCCACATCGACCTTATTGATTTCCGCGCCTTTCGGGGTGACCTTCTGCACAAATAAGTGTTTTGAGTCTGCGGACCAACCAATTACCAGGTCGTCAGGTTGAACGCCCGGTAGTGGCTTGGTGGTTCCGCTTTTGATGGATTGGATCGCCATCGCCTTGTTTTCAAAGACAACCAGCGAATCTCCGTCGGGTGCGACCGTCGTGAATGGCATGGGGTACGTCGATAACTGTTTTGGCGCCGAGCCATCGCGATCCGAAATGTAGGGGCGGGCTGATTCATTCGAATGATTGCCAATGAGTAGAATGTGATTTCCATCGGGTAACCATGTTGCCCAGATAGGATGAAATCCATCCCAGTGCAGCGTCTTCGCCTCTCCAGGCCCAACCGGGACGACGCGAATCCGATCCGAGGGATCGTCCGGCATCGAGACCAGCGCCCATTTCCCATCGTTGGTAATGTCGGAACCATATCCGCCCTCGGCGATCCGAACCGGCGCGGAGCCGTCGGTCTTGCGTATATACACTTCGTAGGTGTTTCCCGCTCGCTCGGAAGAATCGGTGAACAAGAGTGTGCTGCCGTCCGGAGTTAAAACCGGGATCACAGGGTAATCGAGCCAATTCAGAGAGCGCTCGCGGTTGGTGCCGTGTTCGAGCAGCGTCATGCCCACCTCACGTTCTTCCGCGGAAACAAGCACGCGTCCTGAGGGCGCGATGTCGAGAATTCGCGTGGAAGCGGTGCTGCAATGAACGGTTCTTTGCTTGCCCGATACCGAGACGGCGTGAATACAGAATTGTTCGCCCGATTCCGCCGCTGAGAACCAGATCTCCTTGCCAGAGGGAGCCCACGCCAGACCCTCCAACGCTTCCCATCCTTTCGAAAGCGTTTCGATATGCCCTGCACGGTCGACGACGATGACGTCGCCGCGATCGTCATTGCTAGCGGGATGGTGAAAGAGCGCGACTCTCTGGCCGTCGGGCGAGACTCGGAGCTCAGAAATCCAGTTATCCGCCTGAAAGAGCACTTTGCCGATGGGGAACTGGAGCTGCCATTGACCCTGGTTGAAGACGATGGTGGCCATTTCGTTGCCATCGGGCGTCCAATCGGCATCGGCGACATTTTCGAGAATTTCCCGCGGCGCGCTGCCGCCTAGAGGCGAGGCGGCGAGCGTACCAATCCACTGATAATGAGCGATAAAGCGCGGACGCACTACGACCGCCATCTGTCCTTGCTTTGAAATGGACAGGAGCAGACCACCATGCAGTCCAGCGGGAACGGATTCGGGATAGTCTTCGCGAATCACATAGGTGTCGCGGCCACCGTCTTCGAGATCGGCGCTATAGACAATCGTTTGCGCGTCGGGCGTGAAGCGGGCGCGAATCACTTCGCCGCGATGAAACGATACCCGAGTGAATGAAGGCGGCGGTAGGGGCGCGGGATGCGTGTACCATGCGACGGCAGCTCCTACGGCCAGAGCCAGAGCTGCCACCGTGGCGAATGCAATCCAGTGCAGCTTGGCTGGCTTTTCTGGCGGTGCCGCAATTGCCGCTTGCGCTGCGGTTTTCGAAGTTGTGCCGGTTAGCGCTTCGAGGGCGAAGGCAAGATCTTTCGCCGACTGGAAGCGCTGCTCGGGCTGCTTTTCGAGGCAGCGGCGGATGATGCGCTCGAGACCGGGAGATACGGGATGTGGCAGATCGCTGAGTTCCGGAGGGTCTTCTTTGAGGATCGCGGTCATGGTCTCAGCGGCGGTGTCGCGGCGAAATGCGCGCTGGCCGGAGACCATCTCGTAGAGCACGGCGCCGAAAGCAAAAATGTCGGTGCGCGAATCGATGGCAGCGCCGCGCACTTGCTCCGGCGCCATGTAACCCGCAGTGCCCATGACCATGCCGGCTTCGGTGGGCGAACTGGTGAGGGTCAGGCCATCGGACTCCGATTTTTCACGGCCGGCGGGCGAGAGCTTGGCGAGGCCAAAGTCGAGAATTTTTACCCGGCCTTCTTTGGTAAGAAAGATATTTTCCGGCTTCAGATCGCGGTGAATGATGTTTTTTTCGTGGGCAGCGGCTAATCCCTGCGCAATCTGGACGGCGTAATCGGACGCTCTGCGGGCGGACAGCGGGCCGCTTTCGAGTTCGGCACGCAATGTTTGCCCATCGAGAAGCTCGGAGACAATAAAGCGCGTGCCGTCTTGCTCGCCGATATCGTGAATGGCAAGGAGATTAGGATGATTGAGCGCGGCTACGGCGCGTGCCTCTTGCTCGAAGCGGCGCAGTCGGTCGGCATCGCGGGCAAACGATTCGGGGAGCACTTTAAGAGCCACCTCACGACCGAGGCGGGTGTCGCGGGCGCGGTAGACCTCACCCATTCCACCAGCGCCCAGCGGTGAGAGAATTTCGTAAGGGCCGAGTTTTGCTCCACTGGTCAGCACGTCGAAAGTGGAATCGGTGGCAGAGAATTATATCGCGTAAAGA
>JBAVYO010000366.1:0-2536 GCA_049698855.1 Terriglobales bacterium | reverse complement strand
GCACTTGTGGCTGGCCCCGAGTCCCCGCGCAATGTGTGTGGCATGTTCTGCGCGATTTCCTGCGTTCCAAACCCCGAGCTCTGCACGGCGGCGTTGCCGCGCCCGCTGCTGCGCCCGTCACCACGTCCGGGGGTTGCGATTCCGTCGCCGAAGTTGGCGCTGGCAACAGTCCCCTTAATTCCCTTTGCGCCACCCGACCCATTGCCTTGTCCGGGCCCAACGGGCATGTCAAACGACCCTGCCGCAGCGGCGATCAGCTTCCCGTTCGGCTTGCTGTTTTCGCTTGGCTTCAACCCGTTGGGATCGCCGAATCCACCGGTCTGCACTTTGTTTATGGGCGCGTTCACCGTGGCCGCGACCGAACTGCCCTGGAAATCGCCGGTGTGAATCAATATCGGCCGCGCTCCTCCTGGAGCCTTCAAGACAGCGGGCGCCAGGTTATTCATGACGACTTTAGGCGCTTCAATTTCCTCGCGGTGCGGCGTAGGAGCGAGAGCCTCGCGCGGCACCATCAATTTGGGAGTCTGAAATACCGGGTCCGGTGGCAACAATTTCGCATGGACCGGCAAAGGTTTCGGCTTTGAGACGCGCCTTTTCGATGGCAATGGGACAAGTTCCGTCACACGAAAGTTTGGCAGAATCTCAAGCGTGTCAGTCGCGACGATTCCAAACAGAATAAGGAAGACAACGAATGCCGTGACCATCCCGTAGCTGGCAGCAAAAGTGCGCCAGTTGGAAGGCTTGTCGGGTAATAGGCCGAGCTGAAATTCTCGATCGGACGTAGGCATCCATTGACTCCAAGGGCCCGGGCAGACGAAATGCTTAGGGCTGGAGTCTTTACCTTAGGTGAGTTTCAGGGGCGGGTAAATGTGTCACTTGCGCTTGTCCTTTAGTAACAGCTTTAGTCATTGATTTGATTACCACTTCTGTGAGTTTGCCAATCCGCGCTTGCGCGAAAAGTAATAAAAGACCGGCACGCCCGCTAGAATGACCGCGCACCCCTCGCCCGAATAACGGAGGTTGTCGGTAAAGGTGTAGTAAAGAAGCACTGCCGAGGCCGCGACGAAAAGCGAAGGAACTACGGGATAACCGAGCACACGATAAGGCCGCAGGGCCTGCGGATCGCGGCGGCGGAAGACAAAGACCGTGCTGCCGGCAATCATGTAAAACAACCACTCGGCGAAGATAGCGAGCGAAAAGAACTGCCGGAAGCTGCCTCCGCCGAGCAGCAGCAGAATTGCCAACACGCATTGCACCACCAACGCCACCGATGGCGTGTGGAAGCGGGGATGCACTTCGGCAAGGGCTCGGAAGAAATACCCGTCGCGCGACATGGCGTAGGGCACGCGGGCCCCGCTCATGATCGTGCCGTTGAGAGTGACGAGCATAGAAATTGCGATGCCCGCCGAAACCAAGAGCGCGCCGCCGTGGCCGAGAACCAGTGCAACCGCATCGGCCGCCGGACGCGCCGAGGCCGCGATCACCGATGCCGGCATGGCATATTGCACGGCCGCGTTCATCAGAATGTAAAGAGCTCCGACAGTCGCGACTCCCCAGATAAGTGAAAGAGGGATGTTGCGCTGCGGATTGCGGATTTCTCCGGCCACCATGGTCAGGTCGTTCCATCCGTCATAGGCCCACAGAGCTGCCACCAGCGCGGCGAAAAATCCGCCCAGCCCGCCTTTTGCTCCCGCAAAGCCAGTGGCGAAATTCGCCCAGGTCCCACCCTGATAGCTGAAGCCGACGGCGATGATCGCAAGAATGATTGCGACCTTTAGCAGTGTGAATACAAACTGGAATTCTCCCGCCTTGCGGATGCCAATCGCATTGAGCCATGTAATCAGAATGGCCGCGGCGATTGCCACGATCTGTCCGTAGGTGACCGAAAACGGGCAGGAGATGGCGGCGAACGAGATGCACGGCCGCGAGAAGAAAGAGAATAAGGGAAAAGTCGCTAGCGTACGTACAAGTCCGATTGTGACTGTCGCGATGGAGGCGGGCTTCGCGATCAGAAACCAGGTCCATCCATACAAAAAGCCGGCCAACGGTCCGTACGCGTCGCGAATATAAACATATTCGCCTCCAGCCTGTGGCTTCATCGCGCCAAGTTCGGCATAGGTTAACGCGCCGAAAAACGAAAGCATTCCGCCCACAAGCCAGGCCAGATAGACGATGCGCGCCGAGCCAACCGCCTGCATCATTTCCTGCGGAACCAGAAAAATCCCGCTGCCAATGATGGTTCCGACAACAATCGCTCCGGCATGGGAGAGTTTCAGATCGCGCGCGAGATCGGGGCGGGAACCGGGCGGTTGCGAAGTCATGAGTCGTTGCCAGTGTGAGAGAAAGATTTTAACCGCTGAGGACACAGAGAGACCCGCAGAGGACGCCGAGGACTTCTGTGGGGAGTTCTCTCACTATGTCCTTTTCTGCGTTCTCTGCGTTCGCCTCAGCGCTCTCTGCGGTTCAAGGCTTTTGTAGTCCTCCTCCCGATAATTGTTGACCAGCAGGCGAATCCCGTTTTTGAGGAGGACAACAT
>JBAVYO010000365.1:0-15474 GCA_049698855.1 Terriglobales bacterium | reverse complement strand
TTTAAATTGTATCCGAAGTTAAAGGTGAGCGGGCCGATGGGGGTGTGATAACCCACTCCGATCCCGAGAGCATGCGAAACGTAGTTGTAATTGCACTGAGACAGACCTGGCCCCTCTGGCGGTCGCTCAAAACAGATGTCGCGGTCAGGCTGGTGCCAGCGCCCCAAACTCGGCAGCATTTCCTGCGGACGCGCAAACACGTTGCCCATATCGTGAAATACCGAAAACCCGATCTTGTCCCGCAGGTACGGCACCGTCGCGTTGGGAAAGTGCAATTCCACGTTATTAAGGAATACCGCGCTGCCGCCTACGGGAAATCCTGTAAGGGGATCGCGCGGCCCTGCTTGATTTAACCCGAAACCCCGGTGAGAGTTGCCTCCTCCGCTGAAAAAGCGCTCCGGCAGAGGAATCAAGGTCTCCCCGGTGGTGGACGCCGCTGCAGGATCAAGCACCACCGTACCTCCAAAAGGGTTTTCCACTCCCACGGTTGTCGATCGCGCCAAAACAAATCTGCCCCCCGTAATAAAGTTTCGGCCAAACGAATAGTAGGTCGTGTTTTTCGCCAGAACCTTGCTGAAATCGGCCTCCGATCCGAAATATCCCGATGCCACCGCTCCTTCTACACTCGTGTAGCTGCCTCGTGTCGTCTCGACGTCGTTATCGCGACGATTCCGTATGTAGAGAAAATTTGGAGAGCCCACCCTCGTTGGAGTTGAAAGCAAGGGGATGAGGTTGCTCGATACCTCAATGTTCGAGGCCTTGACACGGCGGTAACTGAATCCATAGGAGAGCGTGGTCAGATCGCGGTCCCCTTGCCGGTAAAGCACCATCAGGTTCCGGAGAGTGGCTTCCAGCCGCTGCGAGGTAAAAGTCGATACGTCAATCGTATTGTCGTAAAACAAACTGGCGGTGAAGTGCAGGCCATCGAAATTCAGGAGCTTGGGAATGTCGTAGCTGGCGATCCCTCGTTTTTGCAGACGTCCGTAATTGCCTTTCAAGGTCAGCGTCTGATCGCGTCCGCCAACGTTGATGCGGCTCACGCCCAACAAGACCCTTGGGCTCACGCCGGTCTGTCCCAGCGGCTGATTCGCGCCCACCCAGGGCTGCCCCGTCTGGAATTCAATGCCGCCGCCGTAATCGAAGGTGTAGCGCTTTGCCTCGCGCGCGGTAATGAGCACATTCTTCCGAGACTCGGTGCCATCCGGGTTCTGGATCGCGGCATCCACTTCGCTGAAAAGCCCCAGGTCATACAAACGGCGCTGGCTATCGAGCATCTTTTGCTGGCTCAAAGGCTCGTCCGGATGCACCCGGAGTTGGCGTCGTGCTACTCCCAGCCGTGTGCGGCGCAGTCCGTTCAGATAAACCTGATTCACAAAGAACTGCTCGCCCTCATGAATGGTGAAAGTTACGCCGACGCGTGGCAACCCGTTCGCCGACGGCGGCGCCGTCACATAGGACACATCGACCGCGGCGTTAGGAAAGCCGTTGTCGAAATATTTCCCGAGAATGGCATCGCGATCGTCCGCCAGGCTTGACTCGTCAAAGCCTTGTCCTTCGGCAGTCGAAATCTCCGGAAGCTGTTCCTGCGGCAGAGTGTAGCTGCCCTCAATCTGAACCCACGCCACCCGCGTCTGCGGTCCTTCCTTAATTTCGATCGCAATCGCCAGCAACAAAGGGTCTCCATGATATTTGGGCAGCAGCTTCGCGTTCACTTCCGCCTGCCGAAAACCGCTCGCCCGGTACATGCTCTGGATATTTCGCACATCCTCGTCAAGCAGCGCTTCGCCGTAGCGTCCGTGACTGAAAATCCGTCCCGCCGTTTGTTCCTGCATGCGCCGCCGAATCAGTTCCTCCGGAAAGTACCGGTTTCCGGAGATTTGAATCGCAGCCAGCTTGTGGCGATCTCCGGGGTCAATCACGTAGATGACGCGCAGGATATTGCCGTCCCGCAAAGTGTGCTGACTAACCGTAGTTGTGGCCTCAAAGTAGCCCAGCGCCTGCATGTGGTTTTCGATATCGCGGCGTCCTTCATTCAGCAGATCGTCGTCGACCGCGCCCTCCTCGTAGACTGGAACCAGCCGCCGCAATGTCGCATGGCTCAGTTTGAATCCTTCCGCGGCGACTTCCACCACCGGCCCGCGGTCGATTTCGAAGGTGTAATCGACTGTGTTGTGCCCAGGACGATAGGTCCGATCCGCCAGCGAAACCTGGGCAAGAAGACGATCTTGCTTTTGATAGCGCGCGCGAATCCTCTGTAGGGCGCGGGTGATGCGGCTGGAAATGACGGGATCGCCGGAATGCAATCGGGCGATATCCTTGATCTCCTCGCTGGAATAGTGGGCATCGCCTTTGACGATGATTTCGCCAACGGTTGCGCGCGATCCGAGCGTTACGTGGAACGTGATGTTCACCTGATGTTCCTGTTCATCGCGTTTTTCCGAAAGCGCTACCTTCGCCTGGTGGAATCCGTTCTCTTGCAGCACACGATCCATGCCCGCAAGCGCACGGTCCACTTTATCCTGGGCGTACAACTCGCCCAATTGCAGTCTGGTCGCGCTCGTCAGTTGATTCTGCGAGGGGTTCGTGGACACGCCTTCGACCGCCACAATGCCTACAAAATAACTCGCGGATGTCAGGAAGTGGATCTTCACTCCCGCCGTTTGCGCCCGTTCTGCCTCGGCCTGAATATCGGAGAAACGCCCGCTGGCAAACAGCGCTTTGATCGCATCGTGCAGTCCATCGCGGGTCAGCGGTTCGCCAACTTTGAGTGGAGTCAGCGCGAGCAATGCTGCCGATTCCTCAGGACCAACACCCGGAAAATCGATCTCATCGACCGTCAATCCAAGATAGGGATTGATGGCTCCGAATGAAGATGCGGCTTGCTCCGGCTGCTGGGGTTCCGGCTGCGTTGCCTGCCCCCAAATCGCCGCGCTGCAAAACAGGAAGGCTAGAGCCAGCACCAGGCAGTGAACGCGAGAAGTATTTTTGAGTCGCAATTTCCCCTTTTTCACAGCATGTTCGCCGGCCGAGACGCCTGTATGGTTCGATGAATCGCGCAAAGGCACACGTTGCTCGCTGGGAAGAGTTTTGCGACTGGCACCTATAATACTGTCTGGAAAGCCAGTGAAAGGTAATCGCCTTGGAACTGACCCAGCAAAACGCGCAGGTCGCCGAGATGGAAGACCGGTACTCGCGCCAGATTTTGTTTAAGGAAATCGGCGCTGAGGGCCAGGAAAAGCTGGCTCTCGCGCGCGCCGTCATCGTGGGATGCGGCGCCACCGGCTCCATTCTCGCCTCTTTGCTCGCGCGCGCCGGCGTTGGCACGCTTGCCATTCTAGACCGCGATTACGTCGAACCCAGCAACCTGCAACGGCAATCGCTATTCGACGAGACCGACGCGCGAGATTTCGTTCCCAAAGCAATCGCAGCCGCCCATCAAATTGCGCGCTTTAACTCCCAGATCGCCATAGAACCCCATGTCGCCGACCTCACGCCGCAAAACGTCGATTCCCTTCTCTGCCACGCCGACCTCATTCTCGATGGCACAGACAACTTCGAGACGCGCTATCTCATCAATGACTACGCGGTGAAGAACTCCATTCCCTGGATCTACGCCGCCGCCGTCGGCAGTTACGCCGTGACCATGAATATCCTGCCCGGTGAGAGCGCTTGCCTGGCCTGCGTTTTTCCCGAGTCGCCGCGCGGCGTCATTGAAACCTGCGAGACCGCCGGCATCCTGAATTCGGCCGTGAATCTTGTTGCATCGCTAGCCGCGACCGAAGCACTCAAGCTGCTCGTCGGCGCGCGCTCCAAACTGCGTCGCACTCTGCTTTCCTGGGATGTTTGGACGAACGACCACGCCGAGGTCCAAGCCTCATCGCCCCGCGCAGGATGCCGCGTCTGCGGGCAGCGCGAGTTTGTCCATCTTGCCGGCGAGGGCCGTCCCCACATTACGCTTTGTGGGCGAAATTCTGTGCAGATCCACGAGCGCGAGCGGCCGGTTGACTTCGCCGAAATCAGCGCGCGGCTTGAGCCTCTCGGCGCCGTGCGTCATAACGACTTCGTCCTCAAGTTTTTCCGCCAGCCCTACGAAATCACTCTCTTTCCCGACGGCCGCGCAATCATAAAAGGAACGACCGACACCGCCATTGCTCGCAGCCTGTATGCGCGATTTATCGGAAGCTGAAGCTTGACGGCAAGCGTTGCCGCAATACCAGCCAATTGCAGGATGTGCGCAGCGATTTTCACCCTGTCCGGCGACATGCCTCTTACAACTCCGTCTTTTGGCCGCGACAGCAATGAAATTGCCTAACATCTCGCCTCCGCCCCGCCCACGTGACTGGCCACCAAACTGCACACAAAGAGGCAGAAGCAGTAACCCTGTGGAGGCAGTATGCGACCCTATTTTGTTCTGTGTGCGGTGCTTTTGATTGCAGTCGCGGCGTTCGGGCAGCAGCCCGGCCCGCGGCCCTATGGTCCCGGTTACGGATTCGGTCCTTCTGTTCCTCTCGTGACCACTCCCATGATCTCGCTCGAAACCGTTTCGCCAAATCCCGTCGGCGCGAGCAATGCCACCACCGGCCTGATCGCTGGCGCGACCAATTCGACGCTTTCTCAAATCGAAGGCTCGACCAGTTCGGACTACACCGTAGCGGTCTGGTACCAGGGCGGCGCGCCCCTGACTACATCTGAAGTCAATCTCTGGCCCGAGCCCGTCGGCCGTGAAATGCACGCCATGCAGCATCCCGGACCGGAGGAGGTTGGCCGTGAGCATGGCCGCGGAAAAGAACAACGGCAAGGCTCGCTGTTCTTCACCGGCGCCGAGTACACCGCAGACGTCGTTGCCGCGGCCAGTGCCGGCAAAGGCGCGCGCAAGGCTGGACACGTCTACACCAACGACGACGTCACTCGCCAGAACGACAATAACGGCAAGGTAAAGTACGACGGCAAGACCGAGAAGATCTAACTATCGGGTGATCGGGCCATCTGGTCATCGGACCATTTAAAGCATTGGGTGATTGAGACATTGAGTTGCTCGCTGATTGGATCATTGTGTCATCGGGTCTTGGGATCAGGGATTGAATGACTAAATGATTCAATGCCTCAATGTCCAAATATGATTCAATCGCCCGATGACCCGATCACTCAATGACCCGATCCCTCCAATCTGCTATCTTCGTTCGTTGACTCTCTTCACAAATATCAAACTGGCGCGCGCAATTTTCACATCGAAGCGCGCCGAGGATAAGTGTTCGCATGGTTGACGCAGTTAGCTCCGCGGCAGCTCCGGATTCTGTAGGATTCTTCCATCCATCCCGACGTCCCTACCGCTTCACCATCCTGATGTTCATCAGCCTGATTGTAATGGGAAGCTACTTCGCCTACGACAGCATCGGAGCCCTCGCGCCCACGCTCATTGCGGATTTGCATCTGAGCCGCAGCACCATCGGCAATCTCTACACGGCATACTCCATAGCTGCCGTCCTCATCGTTTTCTTCGGGGGCATGCTTTACGACAAGCTCGGCCCGCGCCGTTCGAGTTTCCTGTTCTGCATGCTGGTCCTGGTGGGCGCCACCATCGTCGCTCTGGCTCACTCGCGGTGGCAACTCTTCGCGGGCCGGCTGATCTTCGGCGGCGGATCGGAAGCGCTGATCGTGGTCCAAAGTGCGATCATCAGCCGCTGGTTCAAGGGTCGCGAGATGGCACTTGCCTTCGGCATCGCTCTCACCATCAGCCGGATCGGAACTCTCTTCAGCTTCAACACCGAGGAGCTCATCGCCCGCTATTTCGGAAGCTACCGGGTCGCACTTTGGGCCGCGGCAGGCTTCTGCCTGTTCTCCGTGCTCTGCAACCTGGTCTACAACGCCATGGACCTTCATGGCGAAAAAGTGCTCGCCCTTCCGACGCCGCAGGGTGGCGACAAAATCGTCTTCTCCGACATCCGCAAGTTCAACTCTTCCTACTGGTACGTTGTTTTGCTCTGCGTCACCTTCTATAGCGCCATCTTCCCTTTCACGGCCCTTGCCACCGACATGTTCCACGACAAGTGGGGTATCCCGCTGGTTAGCGAGTCCACGGGCGGCTTTCTCTCCCAGATATTCGATAACTTCGTGCACATGTTCTCAACGGCGCCGGGTGTTACCAGCATCGTCATCTTCGCGTCAATGATCTTCGCGCCCTTCGCAGGTAACCTTGTGGACCGCATCGGCAGGCGCGCCACGTTGATGGTTCTGGGTTCGCTTATGCTGATTCCCGCCCACCTCGTCATGGGCCTCACCCATTGGAACCCGATCCCCAGCATGATTCTGTTGGGTGCGGCCTTCGTCCTGGTTCCCGCAGCCATGTGGCCGTCCGTTCCGCTTGTGGTCGACGAGAAGCGTGTGGGCACCGCCTTCGGGCTGATGACAGCCATCCAGAACATCGGCCTCGGACTCTTCCCGCTCCTCAATGGCAAGCTCCGCGACGCGACCGGAACGTACACCGCAACGCAGATCATGTTCGCGTCCCTTGGCATAGTCGGACTCATCTTCGCCTTCCTTCTGCTCGCGTCGGATCGGCGTCATGGCGGCAAGCTGGAACAGGGAAAGGACAAACAGCCAGCCTGAATAACCCGGGGCGGCTATGCCCTCGAAATGTGGACTGCCAGTGGTGCTTAGGAGACTATTCTTTAGACAGCGAGCGTCAACTGCCTCGAGACGCGGCGCCAGTGGCTTATTACCGAAGTGATCTGCGTACGGGCACGGGAGGCGCATCCCAACTGTTTCCACTTCGGCGAACTACAGTTTTTGGTATTCTGGAACTCGGCGGTCAGCGCCGGGGACCGTTCCCTCTGAGCAAGGTCTTATAGTGCAAGTTCGTACAACGAACCGAGTACAATGCCGCATCTGAATCGAGTAGCGGCCGGAAAAGGCGACTTGACCGACCCCAAGCAAAGAATCTCCGAAGCAGAAGCGATTGAGCGGGCGAAACAGGGTGACGAAGCAGCATTCGAAATCCTCTATCAACTGCACAAGCGCCGAGTCTACTCCTTATGTTTGCGCATGGTGTCCAATCCTTCGCAGGCCGAAGATCTGGCCCAGGAAGCATTTCTTCAGCTATTCCGGAAAATCGGCACATTTCGCGGCGAGTCTGCTTTTTCTACCTGGCTGCACCGCATGACGGTCAACGTCGTCCTCATGCAGCTTCGCAAGAAGGGCCTGCCTTCGGTTTCGCTCGAAGAAACTCTGGAATCGGACGACGAAGCGCCGCGCAAGGAATTTGGCGCGGACGATGTGAAGCTGAGTGGCGCAATCGAGCGGATGCAGCTCAAACGCGCTATCGACAAGCTTCCGCCGGGATACAAGACGGTTTTTGTTCTCCACGATGTGGAGGGTTTCGAACACAACGAAATCGCCCAGATCGTGGGTTGTTCAATTGGCAACAGCAAGTCGCAGCTCCATAAAGCGCGTTTGAAGCTGCGCGATTATCTGAAGTCCATGAGAGCCGAAAAGGCCAAGACCGGATAATTTAGAGTTTCGTTTATCGGGGAGAGAGTTCGTATGACGTGTACCGATGTACAGCAAGCCTTGCCTGACCTCATTGACGGCAGCGAGGACGCCGAATTTCAGTCGCATTTGAAGTCCTGCCCGCTCTGTGCCGAATTGGTCGCCGATCTGAATTTGATCGTTGGCGAAGCGCGTGAATTGGCCGAGAGCGAAGAGCCGCCTGCCCGAGTGTGGGTCCAGATCTCGAATCAACTGCGATCTGAAGGAATCATCCGGGACACGGAGACCGTTCCCGGCCGGCCGGTTCTGGTGCCCGCGCCAGCGCGCCGTTGGAATGCCTGGTGGCTTGCGCCCGTTGCCGCCGCTGTTATCGCCGCCGGCGCCTACCAGTTAATACCCAGGAAAACCGCGGCCGAGCCTCCACAGGTAGCGCAGCAACAAGCAGGGCATGTCGCCCAACCAGACGCAAACCAGCAAGCAACGCAGGGGCCGGAAGTAGCGCATCCGCCGCAAGGGACGCAATCCGCTGCGACCGCAAAGCCTAGCGGGCAACTGGCCCAGGATCGAGCGTCCGCGCCCGCTTCCAATCCGGCTCAAAGCGCAGCCGGCCATCCGCAGCTCGCAGGGAACGCCAGGATAGAGCGGGAGATTTCCCCTCCTCCCAGTGCTGAGGACCAACGGTTCCTGACTCAGGTTTCCGAGCGCACTCCCGGCATGCGTACTACGTATGAAAGCCAGTTGCGCGCGGTCAATGGCGAGATCAGCGAAACCCAACTGTATATTCAACGGCATCCTGGCGACCAGGACGCGCGGCAACACCTGTTAGAGGTCTACCAGCAGAAAACCATGTTGTATCAAATGGCATTGGATCATATTCAATAGGAGTAGGGCCTTCGGCAAAGCCGAACCCAAGGGGCGTTTTTTATGGAGAGTCTTCCGCGCAGCAGGGTTGTAACTGTGGTGGTGGCCGCCTGTCTGGTTTCGGTCGCGATCGCCGAAACCAAGAAAGAATTCCGCTATACCGTTAGCCCCGACTGCAATGTTTCCGTGGATACGCAATACGGTTCCATTTCCGTACGCCCCGGCACAACCAACGAGGTGGTAGTAAAGGCCACCCTTCAATCGGACCTGGCGGAAGTCGACAATCAGCAGAGCGGCAATCGTATTCAGATTTTTTCTCATCTTTTCCAGGGTTCCGATCAGCAGACCGGCCGTATTGACTATGAGCTTCTTGTTCCCCCCTCCGCGACGCTAAGCCTTCGATCATCGACCGGTCCACTCGCCGTGGAACGCCTTCGCGGAGACTTGAGTCTGGAAGGAACCGACGCCGTCGTCGACATTCACGATGTGAGCAACGCGCACGTGCACGTCAACACCATGCGCGGACCCATCACTCTCACGGAGGTGCACGACGGCCACATCGAACTTTCCTCCATCAGTGGTGACATCACCATGAAGTCGGTTACCGGGCCTCTCGTCAAGGCCAATTCCGGCAGCGGCAAGATTTCTTACGATGGGGATTTCAGCTCAGGGGGCGATTACAAGTTCACCACTCATACCGGAGACATCACGGCCATCGTCCCGGCCAGCACCTCCGCCGATTTCAGCGCCCACTCCATGCTAGGCAAAGTTCGCCACGACTTTCCCCTCCAGCCTCGCCACACTCCTTTGTCTTTCGAGGAGGGACGTGCCTTCTTTGGTACCGTCGGCAAGGCTGGTTCCGCAGTCGTGCTCCGCTCATTCAGTGGTAGAATCCGCCTCAAGCAACGCTAAAAATAATCGAAGTTATCTCGTAACGGCACGTGGATAAGGCACGGCGTTACAGACTGCGGAAAAACTCGATTCACGGTGATTTTGGGAAGGGCACGACCGGGGCCCCCAGCAAGCCCGGTTTTGGCTTGCCGGGGTGGAGGAGTTTACTCGTGCCGCTCGGCCGCTGAAAACAAACTCTCGCTTCAGCGCATGAGGGCGACTTCCGGCACCTACAATGACTTTTTTCGCAGCCTCGTTAGCTGTGCCACTACGGCAATAGACGAGCGGCTTCTGTGCCTGCGCTAAACACCGCGCTGGTTGTTGCTTTCGATTCAGCGAATCGGATGGCTTCTGGAAAATTCTGATTGGAGCAAATGAGCATTGAGGCAGTCGCCTTCATGCTGCGGAGCGCCATGGGAGCGCGGGCTGTGTTTCTCGTAGGATTCATGGGTTCGGGCAAGAATACGGTCGGTCAGGAACTCGCCCGCCGCCTGAGGTGGGATTTTGTCGATCTCGACCGGGAAATTGAGCGCCGCGAGCAACGCACCATCCCCGAGATCTTTCGTTTACACGGCGAGCCCGTTTTCCGTCTCGCTGAGACCGCCGCGCTGCATGACCTCCTCGACCATTCTTCAGGCCGCAATCGCGTGTTCGCGCTGGGCGGCGGTGCGTTCGTGGAGGAAAGAAATCGCACCCTGTTACGGCAGTGGCCCACCATCTTTCTCGATGCCCCGGTCGAAGAGCTGTGGCGGCGTTGCCAGTGCGACGGCATCGAACGGCCCTTGCAAAAGAGTCTCGCCCAGTTCGCTCTTCTCCGTGAAGAGCGCCTTCCGTCTTATCGTCAGGCATCGATCACAATCGAGACCCACAGCAAGGATCCCGCGTACATCTGTTCGGAGATCGAGAGCATGTTGCGGCTCACGGAAGAATCCGAATCCCAAGCTACCAACTCCGTCGAGCAAGCGAATAGACCTGCACCACCCAATTCGTCATCCACGGAGTCTTAGAACAGGAGAGTCATTGTGAAGCAGTCTTACCGGCGCATCGCTTTCGTCACTCTGGCAGTCCTTGCCTGCCTTGCCGCATCGGCCGCCCCTGGCCCCAGTCCGAAAGAAAAAGAGCAGGAAAAGGATCCAACCGAAAAGCTCGTCGACTCCGGATCCTTCGGCGTCTTCATGAACGGCCACCGCGTCGGCACGGAAACGTTCTCCGTGAATCAGGACCGGACTGGCAGCGTGATCAAGTCGGAATTCAGGACCGAGAACGATCCCAACGGTGCGGCCGCCGTTCAAACCTCCGAATTGCATCTAACACCCAACGGTGAAATCCGCCGCTACGACTGGAAAGAGCTGAGCCCGGAGCGCGCCAGTTCGGTCGTCGTCCCGAACGATCAATTCCTTAGCCAAAAGTGGAACTCCGGACCGCAGAGCAAAGACAAAGAACAGCCCTATCTCCTCCCGCGCTCCACCAGCATCCTCGACGACTATTTCTTCGTCCATCGCGAAGTTCTGGTCTGGAAGTTCCTGGCCGCCACCTGCAAGCAGGAAAAAGGCCAGGTGCAATGCCCTATGAAACAAAGAGCTCAATTCGGCACCATGGACCCGCGCCAGCGCAGCTCGGCGCCGTTAAGCGCTGAATACCTGGGCCGCGAAAAAATCTCCTACAAAGGCAACCAGCAGGAATTCAATAAAATCGAACTCAAGACTGAGGCGGGCGCGTGGCAGTTATGGCTTGACGACCAATTCAAGGTGGTGCGCATCGTGATCGAAGGCGACAATACCGAGGTGATTCGCGATTGACGCAGGCGAAAGACCCGTTCGCCATGTGCCTAAGGTCACTGCATGTTGTTGTTCGCTGCTCCTTCAGTCCCCTGGAGTGCGATAAAGTGAAGTGGTGGGAACGCCCCGGAATTCATTTACACAGGATCACCTGTGATTTTCGATTCACGAACCTCGCGCATCCTGCTCACGGCTTTGCTCTTCGCCCTGGGACTTGGCTTTCTTTACACTGCGCGCCGCACCCTCATTCTTTTCCTGTTTGCCATCCTTTTTGCGTATCTGATTGACCCGGCAGTCGCGCGTGTGCAAAAGATCGTCCGCAGCCGTTCGCGCGCCATCGCTGTCATTTATCTTTTGCTGGTAGTTGCACTGGCCCTTTTCGTTCTTCTTGCTGGCCCAAGGATTAGCCGCCAAAGCGCCCGGCTTGGGGAAAATCTGCCGACGCTGATGGAAAAGGCAAGCAGCGGTCAGGTCTCGGGCCAGGTTGGCCAGCTCGTCGCAAGCATCAGCAAGCAACATGGATGGAGCGAAGCCACACAGTCTCGCATCCAGTCTTTTCTCACCACCCACCGCGACGAGCTTTTTGAATTTGCGCAACGCATTGGCGTTCGCATCGCCGAAGCCCTGCAAGAGGTTTGGGTGCTGTTTCTCGTACCCATTCTTGCCATTTTTTTCCTCCGCGATGGAGAAAACTTTCACGGCGTTCTTCTCACTCTTGTCCAATCGCACACGCAGCGCGAGTTCCTGCAGGATGTTCTGCACGATCTCAATGAGATGCTCGCGCAGTTCATTCGCGCCCAACTCACACTCGCCGCTCTTTCCTTTGTCGCGTACGCATCTTTCCTCGGAATCATGCGCGTGCCCTTCGCCCTCATGCTCGGTACCGTCGGCGGCGCGCTGGAATTTGTTCCGCTCGTCGGCCCCCTGGTAACCGGCGTCGTTATTATCGCCGTCGCCATCCTCACCGGTTATGCCCATTGGCCCTTTCTCATTCTGTTTCTTGCCCTCTGGAGAATGGTGCAGGACTACGTCATCTCCCCCCGCATCATGGGCGCCAGCGTCGAGTTGCATCCGCTCGCCGCTTTGTTTGGCGTTCTCGCCGGCGCGGAAATTGCCGGGGTCCTCGGTGTGTATCTTTCAATCCCAGTGATGGCCAGCCTTCGCATCGTCTGGCGCCGCTGGCGTATCTATGCCGAAAAACGCAAATTTGGCCCCCTCAATGAGTACTTCCCGCAAGAACTCGGCCACGGAAGAGGCTGAAATCGCGGCCGAACCTTCCCCGTGCCCGCCACGTTATCTCTTCGGCAAATTGCGCTGGTATAAAATTAGTACTTACCCATGTCTAATAAAATCTCTGTAGGAATTCTCGGTGCCACTGGTGTGGTCGGCCAGCGGTTCATTCAAATGCTTGAGCATCACCCCTGGTTTGAAGTGGGATGGCTCGCCGCCTCCGATCGCTCCGAGGGCCGGCCCTATGCCGAAGCTGTGCGTTGGCGCCTTAAGACCGCCATCCCCGAGCGAGTCGCCAACATGACCGTTTCACCGGCCAGCCCCAAGGGCGCTCCTAAAGTTATTTTCGCCGCGCTCGACGCCGCGATTGCCCGCGAACTAGAGCCTTTATTCGCCGAAGCCGGCTGCGCCGTCGTTTCCAACTCCAGCGCGCTGCGCATGCAGTCCGATGTGCCTCTGGTCATTCCCGAAGTAAATGGCGACCACATTTCGCTCATCCAAAACCAATCGTGGCGTAAATCTTCAGGCGGATTTGTCGTTACCAATTCCAACTGTTCGGCGATGGGCTTGGTGCTCGCGCTCGCTCCCCTGCATCGCCACTTCCAGCTCGAAGCCGTAATGGCCGTCACCATGCAAGCCGTCAGCGGCGCGGGTTACCCCGGCGTCGCTTCGCTCGACATTCTCGGCAACGTCATCCCCTACATCAAGAACGAAGAAGAAAAGATGGAGGAGGAAACGCAAAAGCTGCTCGGCACGCTCGACGGTGGAAAGGTTGTTCCCGCGCCTTTTGTCATGAGCGCGCAGTGCAATCGCGTCGCGGTCGAAGACGGACACACCGAGTCGATTTCTGTGCGGCTGAAGAAAAAAGCCAAGGCAGAAGAAATTATCGCCGCATGGACCGACTTCCGCGGCCCCAAGGGCACGCAATTACCGAGCGCCCCCGAGCGCCCTGTGATTTATATGACCGCGCCCGACCGCCCGCAACCGCGCTTCGATTGCGACCTCGGCGGCGGCATGACCACGTCCGTCGGCCGCTTGCGCCCCTGCAATGTGCTCGACTGGAAATTTACCGTTCTATCTCATAACACGATTCGCGGCGCAGCCGGAGCCGCCCTGCTAAACGCCGAGTTCCTCAAAGCCCAAGGGTATTTGGCATGAGAAACTTTTTCGCCGCGGAGGCACAGAGCCATAGTCGCCGGTCTCCAGTGGTCAGTTGTCAGCATGCTTTCCGCACTGCGCCAATGGGAATCTACCTGGCAACTGGCAACTGGTCACCGGTCACTGGTCACTGGGGTCGGCGCCCATGATCGTCATGAAGTTTGGCGGGACTTCCGTTCAGGATGCCAAAGCCATCGATCGCGTCGCCCAGATCGTACAGGGCCGCCTTGCCGATCGCCCCGTCGTCGTTGTCAGCGCGATGGCCAAAGTCACCGATTCCCTGCTCGCCATGGGCAAGGCTGCGGGATGCGGCGACCGCAAAACAGCCCTCAAAATGGCCCGCGCGCTCCGCGAGCGCCACTACGATACTGCCGGCGAACTTCTCGGCACCGCTCTTTTTACCGAATTCCACGGGAACCTTGGAGCCGACTTCGAGGATCTCGACGAACTTCTTCGCGGCATCGGCGCCGTCGGCGAAATCACTCCTCGCACCTACGATTACGTCGCCTCGTTTGGCGAAGTGCTCTCC
Organism: Terriglobales bacterium; assembly: GCA_049698855.1. Classification (GTDB taxonomy): domain Bacteria; phylum Acidobacteriota; class Terriglobia; order Terriglobales; family Acidobacteriaceae; genus Acidiflorens. Next base: position 1,542 of record JBAVYO010000365.1, on the reverse strand, counting down.
AGCAAAATTGTTGCGGCCGCTTTCGCCGCACGCGGCTTGTCCGGCGTGCACGTCGATTCGCGCCAGTGCCTGCTCACCGACAACAGCTTCATGCGCGCCGTTCCTCAATTTGAGGAAACTAACGAACGTCTGCGCAAGAAAGTTGCGCCTCTGATCGAAAATGGTCAGGTACCAGTCATGGGCGGATTCATTGGCTCCAATCGCGCCGGCGTCACCACCACCATCGGCCGCGGCGGCTCGGATTTTTCCGCCGCGATTTTCGGCGCAGGCTTGAACGCTCAACGCATCGAAATCTGGACCGACGTCGACGGCATGATGACCACCGACCCCCGTCTCTGTCCCGAGGCCCGCCGCATCAAGGTCATCAGCTTCGACGAGGCGGCCGAACTCGCCTACTTCGGCGCAAAGGTGCTGCATCCGGCAACCGTCCTTCCTGCCGTTCAGCAAAATATTCCCGTCTATGTCCTCAATTCGCATAACCCAACTTGCGAAGGAACGAAGATCACCGCGCGCGCTCCGCACTGCAACAATACTTTCAAAGCCATCGCGCTCAAAAAGAAAATCACGCTCATCGAAGTGGCCGCCCCTCGTCGTCTGCTGGTGCACGGTTACCTGAAATCGATTTTCGAACTATTCGATCAGCATGGTGTGGCCATCGATGTCGTTTCCACATCCGAAGTCAGCGTCTCAGTCACGGCTGAAACCAACGAGGCCATTCCAGCTCTCGCCGCCGATCTCGCCAAACTCGCCGACGTGAAGTACGAGGGCCGCAAAGCGATTGTCTGCCTGGTCGGCGAAAGTCTTCGCGACACACCCGGCATCGCCGGTAAAGTTTTTTCTCTGTTGGAGAACGTGAAAATTCGCATGATCTCCCAGGGCGCGTCCGAAATTAATCTGACCTTCGTGATTGAAGAAGACGATGCGTCCGAGGTCGTCCGCCGCCTGCATAGCGCGTTTTTCGCCGAGGCTGATCCGGAAGTCTTCGCGTAGAATTATTCACCGCCGAGACACCGAGGCCGCCGGGAACTACCATTAACTTTCCAGTTTGCCGAATTCTAGCTACCATTGCATCCTGAGTTGTGCTCGCCTTTCGGCTCAAGATGGCTGGCGGTCCCACGACTCCTCGGCGTCTCGGCGGTGAAAAAGACCATGAACCTTCTGATCCTCGGCTGTGGCAAAACCGGTTCGCTGGTCGCGGACGTGGCTCGCGAACGCCGTCATCACGTGCAAACACTGAGCGGCGCACAGAATCCCAATGCCTCCGCGCTCACGCAAGAGTTCCTTGCTCCCTTCAACGCCGTCATCGATTTCACCACGCCCACGGCGATCGTTCCAAACGCCGAAGCATGCATCCGTGCCGGCAAGGCTCTAGTCGTTGGTACCACCGGCTGGCACGGCCAACTTCACCGGATTAGCGAGCTCGTCGCATCCGCGAATTCCGGATTCCTCTATGGCTCGAATTTTTCTATCGGAGTCAACTTGTTCTTCGAGATCGTCCAGACTGCCAGCGCCGCTCTCAAGTACGACTATTCAGGGCAGATC
>JBAVYO010000364.1:0-10195 GCA_049698855.1 Terriglobales bacterium | reverse complement strand
CGAAGAAAATGGCAAACTCAATCGCAACAACGGGCGGCGACTTCGGAGACCGGATCAAGTCCTGGCCCGAGCGGGTCAAGACTTTCTACAACGATGTGCGCACGGAGATGAGGAAGGTCACTTCTCCTTCGTGGAAGGAAGTTCAGGCGACGACCACGGTGGTCATCATCACCGTATTCTTGTTTGGGCTGTTTTTCTGGATTGTGGATCTTGCGATCACAAACTCGCTGGAACGCATGCTGCATTATTTCTCGCGTCACTAGAGGCGGGGCGAAAGAGCAATTTCATGCTAGACGAAGAAAAGAACGAAAGCGCAGCAGGCGGTAACGACGCTCCTCCGCCGCCACCGACTGTGGAAGCGGGTGCGAGCGGCGAGGCTCCGCGCAATCCGAATATGAAGTGGTACATTATCCACGCGTATTCGGGATTTGAGCGGAAAGTCAAAGAGTCGCTGGAGTCGCGCGTGATCGCGTTCGGGCTGCAGGAGAAAATCGGCAAGGTGCTGATTCCGACTGAGTCGGTCACCGAGGTTCGCGGCGGCAAGAAGTACACCTCCGAGCGCATGTTCTATCCCGGCTACGTGCTGGTTGAGATGGACATGGACGATCAGGTCTGGCACGTGGTGAAATCGACGCCGCGCGTGACCGGATTTGTGGGCACGGGCCAGCAGCCTACGCCGCTCTCGGAAGAAGAAGTGCAGCACATTGTTTACAAGGTTGCCGACAGCCGCGAGAAGCCGAAGCTCAAAGTCAAGTTCGAGAAAAACGAGTCGGTGCGGATTTCGGAAGGTCCGTTTGCGACCTTCACGGGAATTGTCGACGAAGTCAACGAGGATCGCGAGACCCTGAAAGTGATGGTCACCATCTTCGGGCGTTCGACTCCAGTGGAACTGGAGTTTGGGCAAGTAGAGAAGGTTGCGTAAGGCTTTTGTATGGGAACTTTTAGCGCCAAGTTGCGTGTCTGGAATCCTCCTTCGCCGGAAAAGGCAGAGGAAGTGGAAGCCATGGTTGACACTGGCGCTGCCTTCTCGTGGATTCATCGGGAACGCCTGGAACGGACAGGCATGGTCGCGCTGCGGCGTATGGGTTTCCGGGCTATCGATGGATCGATCATCGAGCGAGATACTGCCGCTATTTGGGTGGGCAGCAATGGTTTCACCGGTCCCGACACAGTGGTAGTGGCTGAACGCAATGATATGGAAGTGATTGGGGCACATACGATCGAGGGGTTGGGCCTTGCTGCCGATCCGGTGCAGAAAAGGCTCATCCCGACGATTGGACTGGCCCTGACAGTTGCAAGTTGCAAGTCGTAACAGGTGTGAAGGTAAGCAGTTTCCGGATTCGCTGAGCCGAAAATCCTAGACTCAGGGCCGGCATAGGAAAGGCATCATGGCAAAGAAGGTCACAGGTTCAGTAAAGCTCCAGATTGCGGCGGGCAAGGCTACTCCGGCGCCTCCGGTTGGTCCGGCGCTCGGTCAGGCGCAAGTCAATATCATGGAGTTCTGCAAACAGTTCAACGCACGCACCAGCCAGAAGGAACTCGAAGGGCTGATTGTGCCGGTCGTGATCACGGTCTATAGCGACCGCTCATTCACGTTTATTACGAAGACGCCGCCAGCATCGATTCTGCTGAAGCGCGCGGCGGGTATTGCCAAGGGATCCGGCGTGCCTAATAAAGATAAGGTTGGCAAGGTCACAGCGAAACAGGTTGAGGACATTGCGAAGCAGAAGATGCCAGACCTGAATGCGGCTTCGGTGGATGCAGCAATCAAGAGCGTGCGCGGCACGGCGCGGTCGATGGGAATTGAAGTGGTAGGGTAAGATCGTCGTCAGTCATTGGTCGTTAGTCGCTCGGAAAATGTCTGCCAGCGACTGCCGACCGGCGACCAACGACAAGTCAATACGACCACGGCTCATCGGATCAACGATGCGCGGTGGGAGACGAGGTGAAAATGAAAAAGTCTGGGAAAAATATTGAGAAGGCGCGCAAGGCGGTTGAAGCGCGTCCTTACACGCTGCAGGAAGCGGTTCCACTTCTGCAGAAAGTAAAATTCGCAAAATTCGACGAGACGGTCGAAGTAACGATGCGCTTGGGCGTCGATCCCAAGCATGCCGACCAGATGGTGCGCGGCACCGTCGTGCTGCCGCATGGCTTGGGCAAGGCGAAAAAAGTCCTGGTCATCGCCACCGGCGAAAAAGTGCGCGAGGCCGAAGCGGCGGGAGCCGATTTTGTGGGCGGCGAGGATATGGTCGAGAAGATCACGAAAGAAAACTGGACCGACTTCGACGCCCTGATCGCGACTCCCGACATGATGAAATCGGTCGGCCGCCTGGGTAAGGTGCTCGGTCCGAAGGGGCTGATGCCCAATCCAAAGACGGGCACGGTCACCATGGACGTCGCGAAGGCCGTGCAGGAAGTGAAAGCCGGTAAGGTCGAGTTCCGTACCGATAAGACGGCACTGGTGCATTGCCCGGTGGGGAAGATTTCGTTCACGCCCGACAAGCTGATCGATAACGCGACGACTCTGATTTCGAGTGTGATCAAGGCCAAGCCATCGGTCGCGAAGGGCAAGTACATCAAGGGCTGCTATCTGAGCTCGTCGATGGGCCCGGGGATTCCGCTGGATACGACTCCGATCGAGACGGCGGCGAAAGCATAAGACCGTCGTTCGTCGTAGGTCGTCAGTCGTTCGGCGAGCCAGAAGGCAGCCACGATCCGATGATCCAACCGACCAACGACAGGCGACCAACGACCTAATATTGAAAGGGTTTGAATATGGCGGTTACCAGAGCAAAAAAAGTTGAGCAGGTTGAAAAACTCTCAGGCGATCTGAAGAACGTTTCGAGCGCGATCGTTGCTACTTACTCCAAGCTGACCGTGGCGCAGGATTTTGAGTTGCGCAAGCTGCTGCGCTCGAACGGCGCGAAGTACCGCGTGGTGAAGAACACTCTTGCGGAGCGCGCGGGCGCGGGCACGAAAATTGCCGACGCGCTGAAGAATCTTCAGGGCGTCACTTCGATCGCTTATACCGAAGGCGATCCTGTCGCATTGGCAAAGGCGCTCGCGAAGTACGCAAAAGACAATCCGGAGTTCACCTTCAAGGCGGGTGTTGTGGAAGGCCGCGTCATCACGATCAAAGAGATCGAGGCGCTGGCCACCATGCCGTCGAAGGACGAGATCTACGCGAAGCTTCTGTTCATGCTGAACGCACCTGCGCAGCGCCTGGCTACGGCCATCAGCGCAGTGGGACGCAACCTGGCGGTGGTAGTCAACCAGGGCGTGCAGGAGAAGAAGTTCAGGGAAGCGTAGAAATTTGTAATTGGGTCATTTGTAATTGGTAATTGAAAACCGAAGTCGCATAAGACTTGCGGGTTCCGATTACAAATCACCAATCGCAAATTCGATCAGGTTTCGGGGCAGCAAGTCTGCTCGAAAAAGATTTGGTTGTCGCGAAGCGGGGGTTGCGCGGCTGAGACTTGGCGTTGTCTGGCGCCGAGAGACAGGCCTGGACGCACTGGAAACCCGGCGGGGCGATAGCGAAATCGTACAAATCAACGCAGGGCCGGGCTTGCCCCGTCTTGCGATCTGGACTGGAGAACTAAAATGGCGGATCTGCAACAGTTGGAAGAGTCAATTGTCAGCCTGTCGCTGCTCGATGCGGCGGAGCTGGTGAAGAAGCTGGAAGCGCGTCTCGGCGTTTCGGCAGCAGCGGCAGCCCCGGTGATGGTTGCCGGCGGAGCAGCGGCGGGCGCAGCAGCCCCGGCTGAAGAAAAGACCGAATTCACGGTCGTTCTGAAGGAAGTCGGCGCGAATAAGATCAATGTGATCAAGGCGGTACGCGAGGTCACGAGCCTGGGTCTGAAAGAAGCCAAGGACTTGGTCGACGGCGCTCCCAAGAGCATCAAGGAAGGTGTTTCAAAGGACGAAGCCGAGACGATCAAGAAGAAGTTTACCGAGGCTGGCGCGACTGTAGAAGTGAAGTAGGCCGGTCCGGTGGCGGGACGGTATTGTGTGGAAGCGGGGTTTGCTCCGGTTGGACAGGGCATCACCCCGTCGCCACACGAGTGTAGAAAAGCCAACCTCTTGCAATTTTTTGACCGAACACTGGTGAATCCTGGGACGGCGTGGTAACATCTTATAAATAACCCGCTTACCCTGGCTTCATCTGAGGTGACGGCGATCTGTGTCCTCCGAAATACACCCAGGGGCGCGGAACAAGGATCGCTGGGATAAAAGTATTGGCAGCCGGTCCCGCGGGCGGCGGGACGGAACAGGCCTTTGAACTGGCGCGGAAATTTACAAGCAATTCAAGATTAAGCGTCGCATGCGGCGCCTGCGGGATGTCATGTCTCTGCAGGTGCCCGCGCCCTTTTGTCGCACACACCGCCCGCTAGTTGTCTCGGACACTATTTTGCGCCCGTCGTTTTCGGGCCCACAATCCGCGCTGTATGTGCAGCCCCCAGGCTGCTTGAAAGCAGGAGCTTCTTAGAATGGCAAAGAACAGTATCCACCGCAAGCGATTTGATTTTTCCAAGATTCCAGCGACCATCCAGATCCCGAACCTGATCGAGGTTCAGAAGCGCTCCTACGAACGCTTCCTGCAGATGGACAAGCTGCCGAGCGAGCGTGAGGACGGCGGGCTGCAGGCCGTGTTTCAGTCGGTGTTTCCGATTACCGACTTCCGCAATGTCTCGCAGCTCGAGTTCGTCGATTATTCCATCGGCAACTGGGAGTGCAAGTGCGGACACTTGAAAGGCCTGCACCATCTGCGCACGACTTGTAAGAACTGTGGATCGACGGTGATTACCGACCCGTTCCATCCCGGCGAAGTGCTTTGCCACAAGTGCGGCACGTATAACGCGAACACCCCCGACTTCTGCAACAAGTGCGGAGATCCGGTTGGCCTACAGCTGAAGTACGACGTGGCCGAATGCGAAGAGCGCGGCATGACTTATTCCGCGCCACTCAAAGTCACGATGCGCCTGACGATTTGGGACAAGGACGTCGAGACCGGCAACCGCTCGATTCGCGACATCAAAGAGCAGGAAGTTTTCTTCGGCGATGTTCCGCTGATGACACAGAACGGCACGTTCATCATCAACGGCACCGAGCGTGTAATCGTCAGTCAGTTGCACCGCTCGCCCGGCGTGTTTTTCGAGACCGCGAACAACCGCACTTATTTCCTGGGCAAAATTATTCCGTATCGCGGCTCGTGGGTCGAATTCGAATACGACCAAAAGAACGTGCTCTATGTCCGCATCGACCGCAAGCGCAAATTTCTGGGGACGATTTTCCTGCGCGCGCTCGGCTTGCGCTCCGGCGAAGATATTCTCAAGACGTTCTACACCACCGACCGCCTGGTGGTTCGCGATAACAAGCTGTTCTGGACGCTCGATCCGGCAGGGGACAAGCCGACGAACCTCGTCGGCATGAAGCTCGCGCACAGCATTAAATCGAAATCGGGCGACGAAGTCGCGCACTCCGGGCGCAAAATCAGCAGCGCCACTCTGAAGGAAATTCAGAAGGCAAAGATCACCGAAATCGAAATCGACACAACGGACCTCGAAGGCGCTTGGGTGGCGAGCGACGTGGTCGATACCACGACGGGCGATGTCCTGCTTGAAGCCAACTCGGAAATCACCGCCGACAAGGTCGCGAAGATTCTGGAGTCCGGCGTGGTGGAGATGAACGTGTTCTTCCCCGAGCGCGACGACGTCGGCACAGTCATCAGCCAGACGCTGCGGCGCGATTCCGTTACGACTCCGTCGGAAGCGCTCATCGAAATCTACCGCAAGCTGCGTCCCGGCGATCCGCCGACGCTCGACACTGCGACCGCGTTGTTCCAGGGGATGTTCTTCGACCCGCGCAAGTACGATTTCTCGCGTGTGGGCCGGCTGAAGTTCAACATCAAGCTGTTCGAGAATCAGGAGGCGACCAGTCTTGAGCAGCGCACGCTCGATCCCAACGATTTCTACGCGACCATTAAGTACCTGCTCAAACTGCGAAAGAACATCGGCTCGGTTGATGACATCGATCACCTCGGCAACCGCCGCGTTCGCGCGGTCGGCGAGTTGATGGAGAATCAGTTCCGCATCGGCTTGGTCCGTATGGAGCGCGCCATCAAGGAAAAGATGAGCGTGTACCAGGAAATGTCGACGGCTATGCCGCACGACCTGGTCAACGCCAAGCCGGTGATGGCAGCAATCCGGGAATTCTTTGGATCGTCTCAGCTTTCGCAGTTCATGGATCAGACCAACCCGCTTTCGGAGATCACGCACAAGCGCCGTCTGTCAGCTCTTGGGCCGGGCGGTCTGTCGCGTGAACGCGCCGGATTCGAAGTCCGCGACGTTCACCCCACCCACTACGGACGTATCTGTCCGATTGAAACGCCGGAAGGTCCGAACATCGGACTGATCTCGTCGCTGAGCTGCTTTGCGCGCATCAACGACTACGGCTTCATTGAGTCGCCTTATCGCAAGGTCAAGGGCGCGCGCGTCATCGATTACGCGCAGGTCGTGAATTCGGGCGACGGCCCTTACAAAGTCGGCGATCACGCCGAAAAGAGCGAGCTCGAGAAGGTCAATGCCGAGCTGAAAGAAAAACGCAAAAAGCCGGTCGAAATCGAACCGTTCTCGTTCTATCTCTCCGCATGGGAGGAAGACCGTCACACCATCGCGCAAGCCAACATCGAACTCGACGATAAGGGCCGCATTGCCGGAGAGCTGGTCAACGCTCGCAAGGCGGGCAACTTCGTGCTGGTGAATCGCGATGAAGTCGATTACGTCGACGTCAGCCCGAAGCAGCTTGTTTCGGTCGCCGCTTCGCTCGTGCCGTTCCTTGAGCACGACGACGCGAACCGCGCTCTTATGGGCGCGAACATGCAACGGCAATCCGTGCCGCTGCTTCGTGCGCAGGCTCCGATTGTCGGAACCGGCATGGAAGGCGTCACCGCCCGCGACTCCGGCGCAGTGATTCTGGCGAAACGCAATGGCATCATCGACTCGGTCGACTCCGAGCGCATTATCGTGCGCGTGGAAGGCGAGCATCATCCAATGCAGCTTTCGCGCGAAGTGGGCAGCGACATTTATCAGCTCACCAAGTTCAAGCGCTCCAACCAGAACACGTGCATTAACCAGAAGCCGATCGTGAAGAAAGGTCAGCGCGTGGTGAAGGGGCAGGTCATAGCCGACGGTCCTTGCACGGATTTCGGCGAGTTGGCGCTGGGACGCAACGTGCTCGTGGCGTTCATGCCGTGGCGCGGCTACAACTTCGAAGACGCGATCCTCGTCTCCGAAAAAATGGTGAAGGAGGATTACTACACCTCCGTTCACATTGAGGAATTCGAACTCGAAGCCCGCGACACCAAACTCGGGCCCGAGGAAGTCACGCGCGACATCCCCAATGTGAGCGAATCCACGCTGCGCAACCTGGATGAAGCGGGCGTGATCCGAATCGGCGCCAGCATCAAGCAGGGTGACATTATCGTCGGCAAAGTTACGCCCAAGGGCGAAACACAGCTGACGCCGGAAGAAAAGTTGCTGCGCGCGATCTTCGGCGAAAAAGCCGGCGACGTACGCGACGCTTCACTCTACTGCCCTCCTGGAATCGAAGGCGTGGTGGTGGATGTGAAGATCTTCTCGCGCAAGGGCCAGGAAAAAGACGAGCGCGCCAAGACCATCGAGGCCAATCAAGTTGCGAAGCTGGAAAAGAACCTTTCGGACGAAATCCGAATTCTTACCGACGAGCGACTGAAGCGTTTAGAGGGCCTGTTGGGTGGCAAGGAAGTGCAAGCCGATCTGCACGACGAGCGCACCAACAAGCGTCTTCTGACCAAGGACACGATTCTGGATCGGGACATGATCGAGCGTATCTCGACGCGCAACCTCAAGCGCATCAAGTACGCCGACAAAGATCCGCGCGTCAACGAGCAGATCGATGAGATCGAGGAAATGACCTCGCGCCAGATCGATGTGCTCAAAAAGATCGTCAACGAGAAAAAAGACAAGCTGACCAAGGGCGATGAACTGCCGCCGGGCGTAATCAAGCTGGTGAAGGTTTATATCGCCATGAAGCGCAAGCTCAGCGTTGGCGACAAAATGGCCGGACGCCACGGCAACAAAGGCGTGATCGCGCGCGTTCTGCCCGAAGAGGATATGCCGTACCTTGAAGATGGAACGCCGGTTGAAATCGTTCTCAACCCGCTCGGCGTACCAAGCCGTATGAATGTGGGCCAGATTCTGGAAACACATCTGGGTTGGGCGGGAGCGGAACTCGGAAAGAAGATTACCGAACTGCTCAAGCTGAATACGCGCACGGAAGCGATCCGCCGCGAGTTGAAGGCTCTGTTCAAGGACACCGTGCTCGCTGAGACCATCGCCGACATGAGCGACGACGAACTCGAAACAGTCGCGCCCACGCTGAAAAAGGGCGTGTTCATGGGTTCGGCCGTGTTCGACGGCGCGCACGAAAGCGAAATCAAAGCGCTGCTCGAACGCGCCGGCCTGCCCACTGCGGGCAAGACTTCCCTGCGGGATGGCATGACTGGCGAGAAGTTCGAACAGCCGATCACGGTCGGTTACATCTACATGCTGAAGCTGTCACACCTGGTGGACGACAAGATTCACGCGCGTTCCATCGGGCCGTACTCGCTGATCACCCAGCAGCCGCTGGGGGGGAAGGCGCAGTTCGGCGGCCAGCGCTTCGGCGAAATGGAAGTGTGGGCGCTGGAAGCTTACGGCGCGGCGTTCATCCTGCAGGAACTGCTTACCGCGAAATCGGACGACGTTTACGGACGCACCAAAATCTACGAGGCTATCGTCAAAGGCGAAGCCGCGATGGAGCCGGGCGTGCCGGAATCGTTCAACGTGCTGATTCGCGAATTGCAAGCGCTCTGCCTGGATGTCGAGTTGATCAAGGCTACCGAGAAGAAGCCGGTGGCCGTAGCAGCGGATTAACGGCAGTTCCCGGTTCTCAGTTCCCAGTTGTCGCGGAGCTGAGTAGAGCTTTGGAGCCGGGAAATCTGCTTAGAATTTTGTGCAATTGGCCGTCGCGGTGCCCTGCTCTCAGCGCCGCGAACGGCAACGATCTCAAGCCGGTTCTACTGAGAACCGGGAACTGAGAACTGAAGTAGAGGGCCGCGCGCGGCGGCGTATAGCCGAGGAAAGCGGAGGCACATGTTTCGTTCGAGCCCGTTTGATTTGGCAAACCCTGTTGCTGACTTCGATGCCATTCGCATCAGCCTGGCATCGCCGGAAAAAATCCGGAGCTGGTCGCACGGAGAAGTGACCAAGCCGGAAACCATCAACTACCGCACTTTTAAACCGGAGCGCGACGGCCTGTTCTGCGCGCGCATCTTTGGCCCGGTCACCGATTGGGAGTGTTTGTGCGGCAAGTACAAGCGGATGAAGCACCGCGGCGTGATCTGCGACAAGTGCGGCGTGGAAGTCACGCTGTCCAAAGTCCGCCGCGAACGTCTCGGCCACATCGAGCTGGCCTCGCCGTGTTCACACGTGTGGTTCTTCAAGGGGCTGCCCAGCCGCATCGGCCATCTGCTCGATATTTCCCTGCGCGACCTCGAAGCGATTCTCTATTTCGAAGCCTACGTCGTTATCGATCCCGGCGATTCCACCACACGGGAACGCGAAGTCATCAAGGACGAAGCCAAATTCCGCGAACTCGACCAGCAGTTCCGCCCCACCGGTTTCAAAGCCATGATGGGCGCCGAAGCGATCAAAGAACTTCTCAAGCGCATCGAAGTCGATTCACTCTCGGTTGAGCTGCGCGAGAAGATGAAGACCGAAACCTCGCTGCAGAAGAAGCTCAAGCATACCAAACGGCTCAAAGTAGTCGAGGCTTTCCGCAAGAGCGGCAACAAGCCGCAGTGGATGATTCTGGACGTGCTGCCGGTGATTCCACCCGAACTGCGCCCCTTGGTTCCACTCGATGGCGGCCGCTTCGCCACGTCAGACCTGAACGATCTCTATCGCCGCGTCATCAACCGCAACAACCGGCTGAAGAAGCTGATGGACCTGCACGCTCCAGAAGTTATCGTGCGCAACGAAAAGCGCATGCTGCAGGAGGCGGTCGACGCGCTGTTCGACAACGGCCGCCGCGGCCGGGTCATCACCGGCGCCAACAAACGGCCGCTGAAGTCGCTCGCCGACATGCTGAAAGGAAAGCAGGGCCGGTTCCGGCA
>JBAVYO010000363.1:0-4731 GCA_049698855.1 Terriglobales bacterium | reverse complement strand
GACCAGGCGCAACTCGGGCATGGGGCTGCGATCGGCCTGGAGGTAAATCGGTTCCGCATACAACAGCGCGCGCCCGGTCGGAATCACCAGCAGCGCACCGCGGCGCACGTGCGAGCCTTGCTGATTCCAGAGTGTGAGCTGTCCGGAGAGCTGCGCGTTCTGATCGATTCGCGCCTCGATTTGCAGCGGTCCATCGACCAACCTTGTTTTGGGGAAGTTGTAAACCACCGATGAACCGTACTGCGCGCCGTCGCTGCGGCCAGCAATCCAGCCAATCAGATTATTGCGGTTGGCGGGTGTGAAGGGCAGAATCTCCACGAACTCCTCGGAGGTTTCGCCGGGCAATTTCATCAGCACGAAGTTCGGCTGCATCGCCTGCGTGGTTTGCCCGCCTGCGTCGCTCATGCCGACTTCGGTGGCGACCGTCCACAGATCTTCGCGGTTGTAGAACGCTTCCGGATCGGTCATGTGATACAGGCCGTACACTTCCGCTTGCAGTTTGAGCAATAGCTCGGGGTAGCGTACGTGTTTGCGCAGCCCCGGCGGCATGAGGGCCGCATCCTTGAACAGACCGGGGAAGATGCGGCGGTAGGCCGCAACGATGGGGTCGTTCGTATCAAACACGTAGAACGTTGTGGTGCCGTCATAGGCGTCGATAACCACCTTGACGCTGTTTCGCATGTAGTTAATAAGATCGTTGCCGAGATGGTAATGGGTTGAGTAGGGATAGCTGTCGGAAGCCGTGTACGCATCCATGATCCACGAAAGACGGCCATCGTCGCCGAGAACGATGTAAGGATCGGGATCGTAAGTAAGGAAGGGCGCTAATGTTGAAACACGATCGCGTATGTTGCGGCGCATCAGCAGGCGGCTATCTTTATTCACGTCGTCGCTGAAGGGCAGCTTGGCAAGGTCGTCGCGATCGAACGCGATGAGAACGCGTCGAGGGAAACTGCCAAGGACGATGCCGCCATTGCCTTCGTAGGATGTCAGGTTGTTGCTTTCGCCTTGTGGATAGTTAAATTCCTTTTGACCTGTCTTTACATAAACGTCGGTATCGGTCAGCTCGCCGAAATAAATCTCCGGGCGCGTCACGGCCAAACCATGGACCGTGCTCTGGACCGGCATATTGCTCAAAATCAGCGTGGGCAGGCCTTCCGGCGTGAATCCGTTGACCGGGTTCATGGTGATGCCGTAACCGTGGGTGTAGATCAGCTTCTCGTTAATCCAGTTGCGGCTGCTCTCGGGAAGCTTATCGACGTTCAGTTCGCGCGCGGCGAGCATGACCTCGCGGGTGGTGCCGTCGATTGAGTAGCGATCGATGTCGATGTCGGGAAAGTCGTAGTAAGTGCGAATTTCCTGGATCTGGCGCAGCGTATCCTGAAGTGCGTGCCAGTCCCAGAGCCGGATATTTTGCAGGGTAGCCTGATTATTTGCGGCTTCGGCGGCCTCGACGGTGGTCTCGGCGGGAAACTCGCGCTGCGCGACCTGGTTCAATCCGTAGGCCTGCCGCGTCAGTTCGGTGTTATAGACGATGTAGGGCTTCTCGCGCACGAGTTCATTCGGCTTGACGATGAAACTGCTTACGTACCAAGCGACGCCTTGAAGTCCGACATAAAAGACCGCAGCGGGAAGCAGCGCTGCGACCAGCCAGCGTCCGCGCGGAACTCGCGTTGCGTTCACGGCAGCGATGGCCGCGCCGAGCACCAGAGCCGCACAGACTCCAAGCAGTCCTGGAAGGGTGACGTGCGCGTCGGTGAAGGTGACGCCGCCGAAGATCGTATGATCGTCGAGCAACAACTCGAAACGGCTGATATACACACGCATGGCGGCGACCAGCAACAGGAACGCGAAACCGATAGAGAGCCCGCGCCACGGCAAGATGACAGAGCGGCTGAGCTTGCCCGACAAGACGCGGCTCCCGCCGGTGATGAAGATAAAGAAGACGGCTAGCGCACAGATAATCACAGCGAGCGTAAGCAACCAGCCGATGAGGAGCTGCCACGCGGGCAAAGTGAACAGAAAGAAAGTCAGCGGCTTGCCAAAAATCGGGTCGACGGAACCGGTTGCGGGCGGCGCGTACCAGAAGAGCGCGAAGGACGGCCACTCCACCATCATGCTGGCGCCTGTGATAAGGGCAATGACGAGCGCAACGCCGAGTGCGATAAGGCGCAGCGCAGACTCGACGGGCAACTTCAATGGCTGTCCGCCGATCAGGATGGTGTGGCCACTCGGCAAGTCGGGGAGGTGCGCCCGCTTAAGCGCCAGGAACGATCCGTAGAGAATGAGAAATGTGGCTGCGGCGAATGCGGCGAAGATTCCCCACTGAAGGCTGAGTGTTTTCCAGAACACCTCTGCATAGCCGAGGGACGCGAACCAGAGCACATCCACGTAATACGACAACGCGGTTCGGCCGCCGAAGACGATAGCGGCGAACACAGCAATAATGATAAGGATTCGGCGACGGCGAGCTGGCCGCCGCCGCGGCAAATCGATGTACTCATGCATTGCTCTACTCCACTTTCCTTAGATCCATTAGTTATCCGCATAATACTCCCTCGTCTTTCGCAGCGGGACTGATGGCGGGTGTGGTGGCGCGGCGGAGGATCGGAAAAATGGTCTCGGACGTCACAACCGCGGCTGGCAAGAATTGTGCAGGCACGTGACATCGCCGTGACAATCGAGCGCGTTCGCCCTTCTAGCATTCGGTTTGGAACATGTGAGAGTGAGTTTGCTAGTCGATGTATGTCGAAGGGGCCAGCCGTCTCTGTTTTCGCAAAATGGTTTGTCGCACTAAACGCGCAGTCAGATTGCAAACGAGAGGAATGTGGTTGCTTGTGTTGCCGGTAAGCTGTCAAGCGAAAAATCTGGAGTCGGCTCCGCTCTTTAACTACGGGATGCCGGTGCATTACACCCGTTTAGCGATATGATACAAACCTGTCGTTGTGGGCCTATGATGTGGGCCGGTGCGGGGAGATCACTCCAGAGGGGAGCGGTAGAAGTGTCGGCGGGCGCGAGCGAAAAAATATTAGTGGTGGAAGACGACCGCGCGGTCCAGAAAGCGCTGCGGAGGTTGTTTGAGGGCGAGGGATTTGAAGTCGAAATAGCGGGGAATGGAACCGAAGGTCTGGCCAGGTTTCGGGCGTCTGCGCCGTCGGCGCTGGTACTGGATCTGAGCCTGCCGGGAACGTCGGGACAGGATGTTTGCCGGGACATCAGTCTGGCGTCGCCAAACATCCCCATCATCATTCTCAGTGCACGGACGGAAGTGATGGACAAGGTGCTGCTCCTGGAGCTTGGAGCGCACGATTATGTGACCAAGCCGTTCAGTCCACGCGAGCTGCTGGCACGGGTCAGGACCGCGATGCGCCGGCGGGCGGCGGCAGCGACGACAGCGCCGCCGGTGGACAGCTTCAGCTTTGGCGACGTGAAGGTGAATTTCAGCAACATGGAGCTGATGCGGGATGGCGTTCCCGTACCGATGACCTCTCAGGAATTCAAGGTGCTGAAGTTTATGGTCCAGAACGCGGAGCGCGTATTGTCGCGCGAGGAATTGCTCAATCAGGTGTGGGGATACAAGAACTATCCGAGTACAAGGACCGTCGACAACCACATCTTACGATTGCGGCAGAAGCTGGAGAAAGACAGTGCAAACCCGCTGCATTTTCGGACGGTGCATAGTGCGGGATATAAGTTTGTGCCGTAGGGGCGGCGTTGGGAGCTGCGGCCCACGCGGCTTTTGGCGATAGCCGGCGGCGCGAACAAAAGTCCGGATGCGGTGAGTTTGGTCCAGGGGGATGCTCCGGGTTCGAAGAGGAACTTCGATCAAAACGATCTTAGAGTTTGCTCGAAGCTGATCTGTCGAAGCTCGCAGCTTTGCTTTCATGAATGGAATTCGCCTCCGAACGAAGTTTCTGCTGTCGATGGTGGCGGTCTCAGCGACGCTGACGATCGCAACGCTGCTGGCCGTGCAGCACACGGTGCAGCAGCAGGTGCGCAAGGGAATCGACCGCGATCTCCACACTTCAATTTCAGCCTTTCGCACTTTCGAAACCCAACGGGAATGGACACTTGAGCGGTCGGTGGCGATGATTGCCGATCTGCCGAACGTGCGGGCCATGATGACGACGCACGATGCGGCGACTATCCAGGATGCGTCGCGAGACTTGTGGCATCTGGCGGGCAGCGACTTGCTGCTGCTGGCCGACGGCGCAGGGAAAGTGGTCGCGCTGCAAGCATCTTCCCGCGAAATCACGATCCGCCAGGGCCAGGAATTTTTTCCGCATATCGTTTCGCGCGAAGAAACGCGCCACTGGTGGTTTGTCGACGGACATCTCTACGAGGTTTTCCTGCAAGATATCTATTTTGGCTCGGTGAGCGATCAGCGTGTGCTGGGGTATCTGGTGCTCGGCTATGAGATCGACGACCGGTTTGCGCGGGAGCTGAGCCAGATTTCCGCGAGTGAAATCGTGTTTCGCTACGGAAATTCGATCGTGCGAAGCACGCTGAAACCAGCGCAGGAAGCGGAGTTGCTCCGCTTGGGGCCAATCGCCGAGACGGCGGCCAAGCCAGGGCCGGAGCAGATTCGCTTAGGGGAGGAGCGGTTTCTGGCGGCATCGGTTGAGTTGCCATCCCCGGCAGCGCCGCCGGTGAATCTGTTGGTCCTGAAATCGTTCGACGAAGCCACAGCGTTCTTACGCAGCCTGAACGAACTGTTGCTCGGGTTGGGAC
>JBAVYO010000362.1:0-7286 GCA_049698855.1 Terriglobales bacterium | reverse complement strand
CGTTGAATCCTGAGATCAAGGCGATTCGCGCGCACTGGGATGTAGACCGCTGGGGGCGCGGAACGGAAACGCCCAGGTTTGAGTTTTGCGTTACGCTTCGCGAAGTGCCAAAGGAAATTCTCGCTGAAGCCGGCCGCGGGCAGTAACTAAGAGCAGGTCAGAAGGAAGAGGTCAGATTCCAGAAGTAAAAACCAGCCCACCGAAGAGTTTGCTTTCTTACCTCTACAATCTGACCTCTAACCTCAAACCTCTAATTCAGGGTGTCCCCGCTGGTTTGGACGCATGCGGCGTCAACTTCCGGATAAAAAATTCCTGAAATAGATTCCCAATCGCGGTTGCGCCGATCCCGATCGCCGCGTTTTCGAACGTCAATCCCGCTCCGTTCCGATCTTGTTCGGGGTAGTAAAGATTGGAAATGCCGCCTGCGGCCAAGTTTCCGAGGATATTCGAATAACTTACCTGCCAGCGCCGATTGTCGCCTTTGCAAACAACCGAATTCGCAATCGCATACAGCGCTCGCGAGGTCTTGCTTCCGGTTCCCTTGTAGAAATACCGCGGGTCCTGTTTCAGGAGCGATGGAAATACCGCACCGGCAAGCAGTGTGCCGGTGGTTCCGTCCGCATAGCTTGCGCCGAAGCGCTTTCCATAACCCTGAGCGCCTTGTCCATATTCGGCGAAATGATTTTGCCCCTGCTCGATTGCCGCCACAGCTGCCGCAATTCCGAAGGTGAACGGGTCCACCATTGTCCTAAAGGCGAGCTTGAACTTCTGTTTCGAGGTCAGTGGGACTGCGTCGGGAACGTAGCTGACATAGAAGTTCGGAATCGCCCCAAGGATGCGCTGCTTCTCTTCAACCTTGACTTGCTCCTCCGCGACTTCGGCCTGCGTGGCTCCCACATCGACCTCTGTAAGCGTGTCGGCGACCGCGACCGTGATCTGGGGTAAAGTTTCGATCTCGCCCGGCTGCAGGCTTCCAGAGAATGTCTTCGGCCCAAAGCCGGACGAAGTGATCGTGAGCTGAAAGGCTCCGGGCGGTACGCTTGGGAAAAAAAACTCGCCATTGGCCCCGGATGTTGCTTCCAAATTTAAGGATGGATCCTTGCCGGTCAGCTTCACGCGGGCACCGGCGACCGTTGCGCCACTCTGATCGAGGATCGTTCCGTTGATGCTTCCTGGCGAAGACTCAGTCGCCAGGATTGTGGGCTGTTCGTTTGCAGTCGGCGCAGGAGTCTGCTGTCCGACTTGGGACACGCCGAGCGACACCCAACTCAAGCCGACTAACGCGAGGATGATGGATCGTGACTTCAGTGGCAGCGCCATGAAACGTTCAACACTAAGATCTGTGAGCTACCAGGGGACACAGCGAGCGTGCTTGAACAACCCAAAGCAATGCAGCACACCCCGCTGCTAGTCATATCACGACCGCCGCCCATTTCCTCAACGCACATTGTCCACTTTGATGCCTCTTGTAACAGCCGCAGGGTCGCGAATTTCGAATTCTACACGCAGGCGACAGCCCTCCGGAGGTGCTTTACTATTAAATCCTTATGCTTGCCGGTTCGACCGCCGTCATTCATCCCGCGACCACGGTTCGCGGCCTGGTGCGCATTCCCGGAGATAAATCCATCTCCCACCGCTACGCCATGCTTGCGGCTATCGCGCGGGGTTCTAGCCGATTCCATAATTTCTCCGCCGCCCGAGACTGTGCCAGCACACTCGACTGCATGCGCGATTTGGGCGCCAACTGGCGGCGCGCCGACGACGGCGCCATCGAAGTGACCGGCATCGGCCCCGCGCTTCACGCTCCCTCCGCACCGCTCGACTGCGGCAATTCCGGTTCGACCATGCGCATGCTCGCGGGCATTCTCGCCGGCCAGCCATTCACCTCCGAATTATTCGGCGACGAATCTCTTTCCCGCCGTCCCATGGCCCGCATCATCAAGCCGCTCTCCGAAATGGGGGCGAACATCGTTTCGTCCGAAGGCGGTCGTCCTCCTCTCAAGATTCACGGCGGCAAGCTGCGCGCCATTCATTACAAGCCCGAAGTCGCCAGTGCCCAGGTCAAATCGTGCGTGCTCTTCGCCGGCTTGTTCGCCGACGGTGAGACGATTGTTGAAGAGCCTATCCGCACTCGCGATCACGGCGAACTTGCGCTTCAGGCCTTCGGCGCAGAGGTCACGCGGCGGGGCAATACATCCGGCATCCACGGAGGCCAGTCGCTCACTGCGATCGAGGCCCATATCCCCGGCGATCTATCGAGCGCCGCGTTCTTCCTCTGCGCGGCCGCACTTTTTCCGGGGTCTCAGGTCTCGCTGCCCGGCATTCTTATGAATCCTACGCGCGCCCGCCTGCTCGACATCCTGATTGGCATGGGTTTGAAAATCTCGATTGCTCACGTGGAGCAGCACCAAGGCGAAATGTTCGGCGCAATTGAGGCGCGCGGCGCGACGTGGAAGGGCGGAACGATCTCGGGAGCGGACACAGCCGCCTTGATCGATGAGATTCCCGTGCTCGCCGCCGCCGCACCCTACACAGAAGACGGCTTGGAAGTGCGCGATGGCAAAGAGCTGCGCGTCAAGGAATCGGACCGGATCGCCGCTGTCGCCACTAACCTGCGCAAAATGGGAGCGGAAGTGGACGAGCGTCCCGACGGCATCCGTATTCTCGGCCGGCAGAAGCTTCATGGGACCGACCTCGATTCTTTCGAAGATCACCGTATCGCCATGGCGTTCGCTGTCGCCGCCCTCCGCGCCGAAGGCGAAACGCGCATTTTCAACGCCGATGCCGCTGGCGTGTCGTACCCAAGGTTTTTCGAGGATTTGCAAACGATCACCGCGGGCTGATCCCGGTCCACTCCAAAAATAAAAGCCACCCGAAAACGGGTGGCTATTGAGTTCGAGTCTGGCGAACCTATTTCGTCGCCGCATCTTTCTTTGCTGCGCCCTTCTTACCCACTGGCGATTCTTTCGCTTCCTTGTAGCCCGCTTTCTGGGCGTCGGCCTCGGTCATGTATTGCCCGTGCTTGGTCTTGCCATACCACGGGTCCCCTTCTTTGTGGTAGACCTTGTGGCTCGTGTTAACCCACACCTTGCCGTCGCCTCCGCCCGGAGCCTGCGCGATTGTCGATGGATCGACCGGAGCCGATTTGGCTTTCGCCTTGGCGGCCTTCGTGTCGGATTTCGAGGTGTCCGAGGTGGTCGCGGGTGCTGTCGCTTGCGCCATACATAGCCCCGTCATCGCCATCAATAGCACTACTAAAGTCAAAAAACGTAGTTTCAGAATTTTCAAAAAATCCTCCTTGCCAGCAAATTGAGATCTCGTATTCGATACGCAACTTGGAACTTCTTACGGCACGTGATTATACACAGCGGATGGTAAGGCGGAATAGAAACGTCCGGGGTTCGGTCGCTGTGCTAGCGCATGACCTCGCGGCGAAAACCAATCTTGCGGTTCAATATCCTTTTCTCGTTTTTTAGCTGAATCACGGATGCAGTAGTCATTTTCATTTCCATGCGGTTCACGTAGACTGCCGACGAGCGTTCTTATTTGAGGCACTTATTTCATGGCCTGGTGTAGTTCCTGCGGTTCGCAAGTTCCGCCCGTTGCACGGTTCTGTTTCTCCTGCGGTGCGACAGTATCGACTGGTACCCCCGCGCCGGCGTCCGATGCCCCTACCTTGCCGTCCAGTGCGACGCCTGCGTCTGATGCCCCCACGGTGCTCAATCCCGACGACACGCCTACGCTGACTTCGTTCGAACCCGCCGTCAAAACGCCCCGGCCGCCGCGTCCCGCTTTGAAGTCCGGTCATCCCAGCTCTTCCGCTGCCGAACTAAACTACGGACGCTTTCTTCCCGGCTCTCTGCTCGCCGAACGCTATCGCATTGTTGCTTTACTCGGCCGCGGTGGTATGGGTGAGGTCTATCGCGCGGACGATCTCACGCTCGGCCAGCCTGTCGCGCTCAAGTTTCTCCCCGAGGAGGCGGCAAAAGATCCCGCGCTGCTCGAGAGGTTCCGCGGCGAAGTCCGCATCGCGCGTAAGGTTTCGCACCCGAACGTTTGCCGCGTCTACGACGTCGGCGAGGTCGAGGGCCATACCTATCTCACCATGGAATACGTGGATGGCGAAGATCTCGCCTCGCTCTTGCGGCGCATTGGCCGCCTGCCCAACGACAAGGCCATAGACATTGCCCGCCAGCTTTGCGCCGGCCTCGCCGCCGCGCATGCCAAAGGCGTACTTCATCGCGATCTCAAGCCTGCCAACATCATGCTCGATGGCCGCGGCCAGGCCGTCATTACCGATTTCGGCCTCGCCGCTTTCGCCAATCAAGCCCAGGGTACGGAGATTCGCAGCGGAACTCCGGCCTACATGTCGCCGGAGCAGTTGATGGGAAGGGAAGTTACAGAGAAGAGCGACATCTACGCGCTCGGCCTTGTGCTCTATGAACTGTTCACCGGCAAGCGCGCGTTCAACGCCGATACCCTAGCCGAGCTTGCCCGCTCTCGCGCCGCCGGCGATGTCAGCCGACCGTCGTCGTTCGTCAAAGACTTCGATCCGCTCGTCGAGCGAGTCATCCTCCGCTGCCTCGAACCGGAGCCCGCCAATCGTCCCGCCAACGCGCTCTCCGTCGCCGCCGCTCTGCCCGGTGGAGATCCGCTCGCCGCAGCCCTCGCTGCCGGGGAAACGCCGTCTCCCCAAATGGTGGCCGCTGCCGGCCCGACTGAGGGCATGGAGCCGAAGTTCGCGCTGCTCTGCCTTGCCGCTTGCGTTCTCGGGATGGCCGCCTGTGTCATGTTGATCATGCGCACGGACGCGCTAAGAAAAATAACTCTCGATCAATCTCCCGAGGTGCTCACCCATCGCGCGCGCGATATTACCGCGCAGCTCGGATACGATGCCAAACCCGTCGATTCCGCCATCGACTTCGACTACGATTTCGATTTCGAGCGCTGGGTCGAGGCGAACGACAAGCCTCATCCCGACTGGAACACTGTTCTCGACGAACAGCCTCCGATGCTCCGATTCACATATCGCCAGAGTCCCCGATACCTTCTGCCTCTGGATTTCGAGCGCTCATTGACCCCCGGAATCGTGAGTTTCAGCGATCCGCCCAGCACTCAATCCAGCATGGTTAATCTCATGCTCGATCCGAGCGGACGCCTTGTCTATTTCCAGGCTCTGCCGCCCGAAGTAGAGGAGACGCACGCGCCCGCGAAGCCCGTCGATTGGAATCCTCTGTTTTCCGCCGCCGGGCTCGATTCCGCAAAATTCCAGCCCACCACTCCCCAGTGGACCTCGCTTGCGAACTCCGACGCACGCGCCGCCTGGACTGGCCAGTGGCCCGGTAGCGGACGCCCACTGCGCATCGAAGCCGGTGCTTGGCACGGCAAGCCAGTGTTCTTCCATCTGATCGGACCGTGGACACGCCCGACGCGCATGCATCCCGATCAGGAGACGCGCGGCCAGAAAATCGGGCAAATAGTAGAACTCATTTTATTTCTGCTGATTCTTGTGGCCGCATCGGCACTGGCCCGCCGCCAATATAAGCAAGGCAAAGGCGACCGCCAAGGCGCCTTCCGCCTTGCGCGGTTCACACTCGTGGTGCAAATGGCAATCTGGCTGTGCTACGGCCACTTCGTGCCCGACATACAGGTCATTGGGCACTTTTCCCTCGCCGTCAGCACGGCGCTGTTCATGTCTGGGCTCTCGTGGCTTCTCTACATGGCTCTCGAACCTTACGTCCGCAAGCTCTGGCCCCAAACCATCATTTCCTGGACTCGTCTGGTCAGCGGCCGCATCCGCGATCCGCTGGTTGGCCGCGATGTCATGTTCGGTGTGATGCTCGGTTTGATCTGGGTGGTGATTATCGAAATCCGGTTCGTCTTCGGCATCGCGCGTTTCGGCATCGCTCCGCAGATGCTTTCCACCGATTACCTGCTCGGCTTGCGAACCACGCTTGGCGGATGGATCGTACAGCTGCCCGGCGGAATACAGGGTACGCTGTTCTTC
Organism: Terriglobales bacterium; assembly: GCA_049698855.1. Classification (GTDB taxonomy): domain Bacteria; phylum Acidobacteriota; class Terriglobia; order Terriglobales; family Acidobacteriaceae; genus Acidiflorens. The sequence goes on along the minus strand of JBAVYO010000362.1, from coordinate 1,279 downwards.
TTCATCATTTTGGTCGCGCTGCGTTATTTGCTCCGAAATCGTTGGGCTGCCGCCGCCGGTTTCGTTGTTGTCTTCACTACTCTTAACTCACTCAACAGTCCTCATCCGTGGATTGCCGTGGCCAGCGGTATTCTCGTTTACAGCATTGCCGCCTTCGCACTTGTGCGCTTCGGCCTCATCACGCTCGCCGTAGCTGTCTTCGTTGCCAACACAACGTTGAACGTACCTGTCACTTTCGACTTCTCCCGCTGGTATGCCCCAGCCGCAATGACAGTTCCCATTGGCATTCTCGCGATAGCCGCGTGGGCTTTCTGGATTGCCCTCGCGGGCCAGAAGCTGATCAAAGGCGAGGTGCTGGAGTAACCCGCTTCAAGAACTCCGGAGACGAACTAGCCCGGTGCGTTCACGCCACTTAGAAAACCGCCGAGATGGCCGGTGAGAATAATCAACAGCGCGGCAATGAATTCCAGAGGCAAGCGATAGGGGAAAAGCGGCCGGGTTGAGGTTCGGCCGGTGCGAAAATGAATCCAACCAACGAAGCCAATGAGCATGCCTGAGACGACCCCCAGCACGAGGTGAAGTAACAGCACGCCTCGCAGTCTCTGGCCGTCGAGTTGCCATTGCCATGCCATCATCCCAGTAGCCACAACCGGGAGCGCCGAGACCGCCGCGGCTAGCAAATTGGCGTAAGCCGCTGTGGCCAGGGTCGTCCCTTCGAATATCCTCCACTTCGCGCTCGTCCCCGTCGCGTTCGCCCGTTTTGCCCAATGCGCGGCGAAATCGAAGACGACACCGGTCAGAAAAAGTGCGATAGGGAAGTGGACGAGCACGACGTGCTGCGCGTGCTTCGCCGATAGCGCCGCCCTGATATCAAAAACGTCGGGCCGGAGCATTTATTCGACCACCAACTTGGCCGTCATCTTGGGGTGGATTGAACAGAAATACGAATAAGTCCCTGGCTTGGTGGGCGTAAACGAAAACTTGTCATCGGTGTCGAGCGTTTTCGATTTGAACAGGTTGTCGCTGCTGACGACAGTATGGGGAATGTCATCCCGGTTTTTCCAGGTGATCGTCGTCCCCGCTTTCACGGTCACCGTCATTGGCGTAAAGCTGAAGTTATCGATCGTAATTTCAACGCTCGAGGCAGCCGCGTCAGGTGAAGCAGCCAGAGCACCGTTAGACGTGGGGGCGAATGCGACGCCGAGCAACATGGTTGCGGCGAAAATCCAAATGCGGAAATTCTTTTTCATCGACGGTTCTCCTGTGGCTTCTTCAGACT
>JBAVYO010000361.1:0-4222 GCA_049698855.1 Terriglobales bacterium | reverse complement strand
TACGAAGTATGGCTTAGGAATTCCATCCTCCTCGGTGGGGGAGCCGTGCGCTATCAGACCTACAGGCGCGACCGGTCGAGCTTTGGCTACAATCGCTCCCGCAGTCACCGCGAAGCAACGGCTCGATTCTTGGCTTGCTGCATCTGCTGTTGGACTATGCGCGGTGGCGCGGCGACGTGTCATTGCAGCGTAGTCCAATGGAGCTTGTCACGATAAGGAACGCGAGCAAGAGAACGCACCATGCGCCTAGCTTAAGCGTCGCGGATTTTCAAAATCTGCTCGCACAGCTCCACGAACCATTCCATACTATCGCTCTTGTTTCAGTCTGCTTCGGGCTCCGAATTTCGGAGTGCTTGGCTTTGAAGTGGTCGGACGTGGATTGGCTGAACTCTAAGCTGTTCGTCCGTCGTGGAATCGTGCGGCAGCGAGTTGGCGAAACCAAGACGGAGTATTCCAACAGACCGTTGGCGGTGGACGGCGCGATGCTGGAAGTGCTCAAGGCATGGAAGCAGGCAACACTGTTCTCAGGCCCCGAGGATTGGGTATTTGCTTCGCCCGTTCAGCTTGGATGGTTGCCGTGGTCTATGGATGCGTTGGGCGATGCGTACCGAAAAGCAGCTAAAGCAGAGGGATAGGCCACGTGACTGCGCACACTATGCGGCACACCTACCGCAGTTGGCCTGATGCGGTTGGGACGCCCATTGCCGTGCAGCAGAAGTTAACGCGTCACGTAGGCAGCAGAACCACAATGAACATTTAGGGTGACGTCGTGAACGATGAAATGCAGCAAGCACATTCCAACGTTGTGGGCCTAGCCATTAACGGTACGGGACCGGCACGGAACGCCAGCTAAGTCCTTCGTTTTGGCGGAAGCGAGTGCGAGTCGAACGCACCGGCGACATCGAAGATGCCGCCCGCCGGTTTTGAAGACCGGGACGATCACCGGACCGCATGCGCTTCCGTACCCATTGTAGTGAACTCGAGGGCGCACGGCGCATAGCGCCGGATGACAGCAGCATGGCTATGGGAGGGGACTGCCTCGAACTGGAGCATCGCGCGGCACCAGACTTTAGCTGTAAGCACAAGACTCGCTACAATTTTGTCGACAGGGTGAAACTCAGACCTGAAGACTGACAGCTGAGTTTAGAGGCGCGGGTCGGGATTGAACCGACGAATAGAGGTTTTGCAGACCTTTGAGATCACGCGTAACAGTCCCAAAATCAATAGTGTTCCGATGGTTAACAGCCATTTTGTCCGCCGGGCAAAGAGGCGCTTGCGCCAAGCATATGACGGCGACCAAGAACTACGCTCTCGTCTTCGCCGAATCCTTCTCCGCGATCGACACTTCTCCTCGGATGCCAATGCTCGAAACTGATTGGGCGATCTTGACCTTGTTCTTGGAGCAGATGCAAATCCTTGAGAAGGCCCGTCCCGCAGTCTACCACTATGAAACGGGCAGCAATCTACGGCAGAATCAGCACGCCCGATCAGACAAACCAAACCAGCTACTTGATTTGGGCTCGCTCGGAATTCCCACTTTCGGTGCAAGCTCTTGCGCATTATGTGCTCTCGTGGGGCATGTGCCCGGTCCAACCCAAAATTTTCTTAGTTCGCGTGAGCTCTCTGGGCCCGATTTTCACATTTATACAAGTGGAGAGACAAAGCGCTAGTTTGAAGCATGTAGCGTCTTCTCCCAGAAATGGGCAATGCGCGGCGGGTTGCCGAGGGAAGGTGTGCCTTGAAGTTGAAACGTCCGATCGCGAAGTGGAACGTTCTTGTCCTGCTCGGCACAATCCTGCTCGCGGTTGCCGTTTTCGCCGGCACCGTACCAAGACACATTGAAACATTAGAGAAAAGAAGACACCATCCCCAAGAAGGCCGTTGTGCCTGCCTCGTCAACAACGCGCCTCAGCGCGAAGAAGTCAGATCAAGTAAGAGAAAAAACGCCGCAGCGCAAAGTGCGGCATTCCGCAACAGTAAAGGGACGGATCAGGGCAGGCGTACACAAGACTGTGCCTCTAGCCGGGCAAAGACCCTCTCCCAAATCATCCGGAAACATCGGCAACCCAGTACCGCAACCGGGAGGGCAGAAATGACCTTTCTGCCGCCCGCAGTCAGAACTACCAAACACCACGTGACTTATGCCATGCGTTCGGATGGCCGCATTTTCTCCATTCTACGTCTCCGGCGTGGAATGCAGGACGCGAGGTTGCCCCCAGGATCTCCTGGCTGAGGGCACTTGCACGCAGTGGGGTGGGGAAGTTGCCCCACTGCGCAGGCGGCGACGCCCGATTTTGGTCCGCAGAGGCGAGAGGACGGGATTTCGGAGAACGCTGGATATTTGTAATTGCAAAGAAAAAGTTGCAAAGAAAGTGACAATGATGCGGTTCGGCGGGTGGGAGTTCTCGCCGGATCCACTGTTCTGGAGAGTTTGTTTGACTAACGGCCCGGGGGAAGATCCACCCAGGAAGCACGATGGCAAGGCAACAAGACCCTAAATTTGAGGAGAATGACGATGTCACGGAAAGTACTGAGGTATTTACCGGTTCTGTCGTTGGTGTTCTGCCTATTCTCTATGTGGGCGTTCGCTTCTGATGCATGCAGTCCCACAATTCCAAGTTTAAGTATTTCTACCGTGCAGATTCCGAACGTGGGCACACCAGAAACCCCTGCGAGTAGCGTGGCGGATGGATGGGTCCTTATATATAAGAATGCGACTCACAAGCAGCTCATGCATGAAGTTCATTGCCAGAACAACCAGATTCAATTTGCCAGCTCGCGCGGCGAGAAGAATTTCGTGCGCAAGCCGGATTGCACCCAAGCCGCCTGCACAAAGGCGGTAGAAGAACCAAAAATCACTACGGTTTCGCTTAAGAATGAAACGGGGGATGCAAACGCCTTCGTGTTTCAAGGCAATGCTTTTGCGGTCAGCGGTCTAACGCTTCTCTACAGTTTCCAGGGAGCACCGGATGGTGGGCAGCCCGAGGGTTCGATGATTATGGATTCCTCCGGCAATCTGTACGGCACGACATACGGAGGTGGTACTAATACGTCGATCTGCCACAAAGCTACCGATAATCCCTCCTACGGTTGCGGCACGGTCTTTAAACTCAGCCCCACGGCAAGCGGCACCGCGTCGGAGACACAGCTCTATGCTTTTACTACCAAGACCTCTGTCGCTTATCCCGCTTCGGGTTTGGTGTTCGATTCGGCGGGCAATCTCTACGGCACTGGAAGTGTGAGTGGGGCTGGATACGGTTCGGGGATCTTTGAGTTGAGCCCCAGCGGCGTCGAGACGCTGGCGTACGGCAGCGGCAATATCGGTCAGGATGCGTTGTACTACTACACGGGTCTGACGCCAGATTCGGCGGGAAATCTCTACGCAGTGGGTTCTTCACCCGGGTGTGTTGGCTACCCGTGTGATTTTGTCGTTGAATTGAGTCCCGCTGCTGGCGGCGCTTGGACTGGGCAGCAAATGTACGCGTTTAACATAGCTAACACGCAAGTGTATGACTATGGTGCAATGGCTATCGACGCCGCCGGCGACCTTTATGGCACATCTGAGGGAGGCGGAGCCAATAATCATGGTTATGTATTTAAACTCACCAATGCTGGCGGTACTTGGACCGAGACTACTTTATACAGCTTCAAAGGTGGCACTACCGACGGCTGTGCTCCTTATGGGGCCCCGGCTGTGGATGCTTCTGGCAATCTTTATGGCACTACATATCAATGCGGCGCCCATAGCTACGGTACGGTGTGGAAACTGACACCCAGCGGTACGGAGACGATACTGCACAGCTTTGCAGGCGGCGCGACAGACGGATCGAACCCCTACGCAGGCGTGATTCTGGATCCCTTCGAAAACCTCTTCGGCACAACTTATAACGGTTTTAACGCCAGCGTCGCCTGCTACGACAGCGGGGAACTGTACGAGATCAGCGCCAGCGGCACTTATACGGTACTGCATGCCTTTGGGACCGTAAACGGCGGCGTCGAGGGTTGCAACCCTTATGATCCGCCGTATTTGGCCCCGGATGGCAATCTCTATGGCACGGCAGAGTGGGATGCCAACTTAGGCTACGGAACGGTTTGGGCCTACAAACTCTATGATCCGGTGAGTGTAACTTTCACGGGTACGGGGACGGGGGCGGTCACCAGCAATCCAGTGGGCCTTAGCTGCTCGACGGGCAACTGCTCGTACTTCTTTACTCCGGGCGCC
>JBAVYO010000360.1:0-1610 GCA_049698855.1 Terriglobales bacterium | reverse complement strand
ATGATCGCCGCCACGGCGGCGGTTCGTCCGACGAACACCAATTCCCCCTCCGTGTGGGTGCGTTTGCCGGCATTCCAAACATCCAGCGTGAATATGGTCGCTATGGAATTGATCTTCGATGCGGTCGAGGCGACGATGGCCGCGACCAGCGCCGCGAAGACCAGGCCGAGCAGTCCCGGCGGGAGCAAACCCATCACGGTGGGGTAGGCCTGATCGGGGCGCTGCAGATCCGGGGCGAGAAGCACGGCTGCAATGCCCGGCACGACGATGATGAAGGGCATGAGAATCTTGAGATATGCCGCGAAAACCACTCCGCGCTGCGCCTCCCGGAGATTCTTGGCCGCGAGGGCGCGTTGAATGATGTATTGATTGCAGCCCCAGTAGCTCAAATTCATGACCCAGAGACCGCCAACCAGCACCGACACACCCGGCAGGTCCTTGTAGAACCTGCTCTCCTTGCCGAGAATCATGTGGAAGTGGTCGGGCGCCCGGGCCATCAACGACTCGAAACCTGCGATGGGACCGTGGCCCGCGCCGATCTTCGCGAGCGTCAGCAGGGATATGACGAGTCCGCCGGCGACCAGCAGCGTCACCTGCACGATGTCGGTCAGCGCCACCGCCTTGAGGCCGCCCCACAGCTGATACAGCAGGGCGAATCCGCCGAGCAGCGCGAGCGCCAGCCCCTGGTCGATGCCCGCGACCTGATTCACCGCGATCGAACCCAGCCAGATGATCGAGGTCAGGTTCACGAACACATAGAGTCCCAACCAGAACACGGCCATGACCGTGCGGATGCGCTTACCGTAGCGGTATTCGAGGAATTGCGGCATCGTATAGATCTTGTTCTCGAGAAAGATGGGCAGGAAGAACTTGCCCACCAGAAGCAAAGTCAAGGCCGCCATCCATTCGTACGACGCGATGGCGAGACCGATCGCGAATCCGGATCCCGACATGCCCACGATCTGTTCGGCGGAGATGTTGGCGGCAATCAACGACGCGCCGATTGCCCACCACGGCAAGGATTTCGAGGCCAGAAAGTAATCGGTGGGGCTCTTCGCCTCCCCGTGCTTGCTGCGCGAAACGAACTGCGCGAGGGAAAAAATGCCCACGGCATAGGTGACCAGGACCGCCGTGTCGATCGTCGAAAGCTGTGTCTTCATGTTTCACCCGCGTTGGTGGCCCCGCTCGCGCCGGCGATGGCGAGCGACAAAGCCCCCTTGATACCCGCATGCGTTCCGAGGCCGGGGGCCGATATGTATTGCGGAGCGCGCAACTCGGCCGCCCCGACATAGTCGTGCAGCCAGTGGAGCATCCGCTGCTGTACGGCCGAATACATCGAGGATTGCATGACGCCGCCGCCGATCAGGATGCGCTCCGGCGAGTGGCTCAACACCAGCAGCGCGCACAGCTGACCCAGATAGTCGGCTTCGATCGCCCAGATCGGATCCGCCGGCGGAGCGTCCTGCAGCGCGCGACCGGTTCGCGCGAGGATGGCGGGGCCGCCGGCCAAGCCCTCCAGGCAATCGCCGTGAAACGGACAGATGCCGCCGAAACTCGAGTCCGCCGGATGCCGCCTGACGTTGATATGTCCGAGTTCGGGGTGCATGAGT
>JBAVYO010000359.1:0-6588 GCA_049698855.1 Terriglobales bacterium | reverse complement strand
AAGGAAAAGGCCCGATTCACAGTCAGGCCTGTCCTAAAAATCTCTCGATTGTGTGTGGATTATCCAAGCCTACGCCGGAGGTCCGCCCACATGCAAGTGTACGAATACAGGAGAATCGTCGTGAAGCCATTATGCCTCTTATTCACCTTGTAGTCAAGGGATATTTACCACCCCCCTCCCCCGGTCTAATGGAATCAAGACTTTGGCGATGAAATTTTTCAAAGTCTTGATAAATAATGACTTACAGGCAAAGTCTTCAAAAGAATGAACTTAACGTCTTCAATTCCTCTCTAAGACGGCCAGGAGCGTTTCTGATGGTCGTTCTGGGAACACGTGGTCAGCTCTCGAAACTGCTCTTGCGTGAGGATCGCACGAAGTAAGGAAAAAGTCTGTGATCGCCATACTTGACATTTGGCGCTCTGGCACGCGGGTGGCTGGAAGGGAACCGTTTGGTTCCGAGTGAAGAGTGACGCTCGCAAAATCCCGAGATGGACGCGGCCGTGGAATCCCAGGGCTCGAAAAACGCGAGACCTGGGGCGCCCGGCACCCGGCGTGAGAAGGTACGGATGTTTCGACTGCGGTTGACTTCGCTTTCGCGAAGCTCAATCCTCGCTCAACATGACGGATTGGGAGGGACTGGTCTGATCGCAGCGCTGAAGCGTTGCGCCACCCAAAGTCAAACTACAGTGGATAACGCTCAATATCCGGCGGCGGCTAGCGGTTCTCCTTCAGGATCCCAGACGCCGTCGCGGAAGGCTACGCTTCTGCCTGAGATTGCTGGAATACGCTCTCCGGGAACGATGATCCCAACGAGGTTTAGCGGATCGGCCGCGGAGATCACGACGCGCTCGCCGGGAGCTGGCTGATTCTCACTCCCACTCAAGCCAAAATCGGGCTTGAATGGGGCACCCGATTTCTCACCCGCCGCTTGCATTGGAGAACCGGGACCTGAGACCTGAGACCCGAGACCCGATTTCCTGCGGTTCGCGCGCAACGATTCGACTGCAACTGGCAGGGCGAACTGCTCGCCTTGGAAGCCATCGACGAAGCGTCCGCCGCGGACTTCGCCGCGATCTTCCAACCGGCGGAAACCAATCTGCAATTCGCGCCAGCGTGGCAGATTCGCCTCCCGCGCCAGCATATCGCGAAAGACCACACCATAGCGCCGCAACAGCATCCAGCAGCACGATTCCACGCTGCGGTCGCGGTCGGTTGCGCCGTCTGTATACAGCAACGACCACCGTCCCGGGGCGTGCCGCGGCCGCCGCACCTTCGCCATTCTTGAAGCGGCAGCGGAACCTCTTATGCCCGAACTTCCCGCCGCGCTGCCGCTGAGATTTTTCGGCATCACCAGAGAGCGCAGATTCTCAAATCCATCCGCGGTGACTAGTCCTGCCGCGACCAACTCCCAAAGGCCGGTCTCGACCTCGGCCTTGAGCCTGCCGGTCGCGCGCACCATGTCAGGGAAGAACAAGGCTCCGCGCTGCTTCAACAGATCGAGCAACGCGCGCGCGACCGGACTCAGGAACGAAGTTCCAGAATCGTCGGCTCCGGGATGATGCGGGCGCATCCAGTCGGCGTCCTCGCGCACGAAGAAGGCAATCGGCGCCACGCGAGTAGGAATGACGCGCCGCTGCCTTTGTGGAGCGGACGCTCGTTCGCTCGCACCATCATTGGCTTCCGATTCGGCGCTGTGGCGATCGGCAGCCAAGCCCGCGTCGAGCGTCGCCGGGTGTGGCGAAAGACGGCCCCAACCGACGACTCCGCTCAAGGACAGCTGATCCAAGTGGGCAGGATCGTAGTCGGAGATTCTTCGCGCCAGTACAAACCGTTCCCATGCGTTCGCGGGGATCTCGAACCCCTGCAATTGGCGAAGGACTTCGAGCGTCCCATGCTCGCCGCGCACCTGCGTCCCCGGGGCGATGTGCTGCCAGCGCAACAGCCAGTTCATAAACTGCGCGGCAGTCACAGGCTGGATTTGCTTGCGCAGCGTAGCGACCGTGAGGCGATGAATTCGCGCGAGCAGCCGGCGTTCGCACCACTCGACCTCGACCTCAGCGGGAGTAAGTCGGCCCTCAGGCGCTGAAGCGCCAGTGTTAAGCTCTGACTTAGCGGCACGACTCAAGTCATGCCCTTCCCCAATCCTGTTCCAATTGGAATCTTCAGACGAGCCACACGGTTGGTGAGGCCGGAACTTGCCGCGCAGGATTGCGCCGCTAGCCTCCATTCGCAGAAAGGCCTTCTCGACGTCTGATGCGCTGACGCCTAGCAAGGCACCGAGTTCACCAGCCGTCGTCGGGCCAAGATGCGTCATCCATCCCTGTACTGCCATCAGCACCGCATCATCAAACGTGGGCGTAGAGACTCGGCTTGCCGCGTCTGTGCCTGTATCTTCGGCGTTGTCGCTCGCAGCGGGAGACGGGGCAAGCCCCGTCTCTACGGGATGCATTGCCCGGAAGCATTCGATTCGCTCAGCCGCGACCCAGAATTTCCGCTCGCCAACTTCAGCAACGAGCGCGCGCCGCGCGGCGACCAGTCGCTCGAAAAATCCGCGCCACGCAGAAGTTGTCAGATTTTTCTGAGAACCGAGAACTGAGAACTCAGAACCGCCGTCCTGAAGGCCGGAAGCTGAGAACTGAGAACCGCTGTCCGGGCCACCGGTCACTGACCACTGGCCACTGCCCTCCGGCACTGCCACCAGCGTGTGCAGCACATCATGCAGTTCATCGGCATCCCGCACATCGGGCCAAGCTTCGGCCTGCACCTGCGCGATGGCCGCTGGATCGAGTCCTCCAACTTCTTCGAGCACCGATTCCGGGAGCACGCGACGCATCTCGACTGCGCGCGCCCGGCGTTCTTCGAGAGGCGCGTCATCGAGATAGGCGTAGGGATTCGCGTTCAGAATCTCGTGCGAGAACTGAGAGGGAACCGGCGTATCCACGGCCAGACAGCGAATGCGGCCATCCTCGATTCCGCGCAAGACGTTGCGCAGGCCGTCAATGTCGAGCGCCTCGGTGAGCACATCCTTCATCACCTCGCCCACCAGCGGGTGATCGGGGATCTTGATATCGCCCTCAATGTTCTCAAAGCAAGCGGCCACGTCGGGGAAGACCGAGGCGAGCAAATCGTCTGAGCGCATGCGCTGAATCTGCGGAGGCACTTTCTTGCCTCCCTGAAAACGCAGCAGCGCCAGCGCACGAGTCGCGTCCCAACGCCAGCGCGTTTGGAAAATGGGAGAGGCGAGCGCGGCCTGCTCGAGAATCGGCGCCATCGTTTCAGAATGCAGAAACTGAAAAACGTCGGCGAGAGGGAAGCTGTGCTGCTCGGCAAGCGCGATGTTCAGGCCGTTATCGGTGGCCGCGGCCTGCAATTCGAAATTGAAGCCGCGGCAGAAGCGCTTGCGGAGGGCGAGCCCCCAGGCCTTGTTGATGCGGCCGCCAAAGGGCGCGTGGATGATCAGCTGCATGCCGCCGCCTTCGTCGAAGAAGCGTTCGGCGATAACAGTGGTTTGCGTGGGCACATCTCCGAGCACGGCGCGGCCTTCGAGTATGTACTGGATTAACTGCTCAGCGCCTGGCTGGTCGAGTCCACACTCTTCGCCGAGCCAAGTCACAACCTCGGCCACAACCGGAAAATTGCGCCAACCTTCCACGGGAACGACGCCGGTCAGGCGATCACTAATATCTTTCCGCAACTGTCCAAGCTGCGCGGAAAGTTCCGAGGTGCGCGCGGGCGCTTCGCCTCGCCAAAAGGGAATTCCGGGTGGCTGTCCATGCGCATCCTCAACCACAATGCGCGAGGTGCGGGCTTCAATGCGCCGAATTCTCCACGAGGTATTGCCAAGCAGCATGACCTCGCCAGCCATGCTCTCGACGGCAAAGTCTTCATCTACCGTGCCGACAACTGTGCCGTCGGGTTCGGCGACCACCGTGAACAGGGCATTGTCGGGGATAGCGCCGCCGCTGGTGATCGCAGCCAGGCGTGCGCCACGCCGCGCGCGCAGCTTGCGATTGACCTTGTCATGGTGCAAATATGCGCCGTAACGCCCGCGCTGCGACGCGATGCCTTCCGACAACATCTCGATGACGGAATCAAATGTCTCGCGCGAAAGATTGCGATAGGGATATGCGCGCTTGACAAGGGCTAAGAGTTCGTCTTCATCCCAGCCACCCTGAGTGGGATCGCCGCTATCGGCGGCAGCATTCGTGGAAACCGCGCTGCACGCCACAATCTGCTGCGCCAATATGTCGAGCGATTCCTCGGGAAAAATCAACCGATCGAGATCGCCCGACTTAATCGCGCGCACCAACACTGCGCACTCGGCGAGGTCATCGCGCGTTGTGACGAAGAACCGTCCTTTGGGAACCGCGCCGCGCCAGTGGCCGCTACGGCCCACACGCTGCAAAGCGACAGCAATCGACCGCGGAGAGCTGATGTGGCAAACGAGATCAACTGTCCCCACATCAATTCCCAACTCCAGCGAAGCGGTCGCGACCAGCACTTTCACCTGGCCTTCTTTCAGCTTGCGCTCCGCCTCAAGGCGCAGCTTGCGTGACAGGCTGCCGTGGTGCGCGGCGACATTTTCTTCTCCCAGTAACTCGCCCAGATGGTGCGCCATGCGCTCGGCCATCCGCCGCGTATTCACAAACACCAGCGTGGAGCGATGCGTGTTCACGAGTTCGACCAGGCGCTGGTAAATCTCATCCCACATTTCGTTTGAGGCGACAGGGCCGAGTTCCGAGCGTGGGACTTCGACGGCAAGATCGAGCGTGCGCTTGTGGCCGACATTGACGATCACGGGCTCCGGCCGTGTGTGTTGCGAGTCAGAGTTGCCGGCCAGAAAGCGCGCGACCTCTTCAATCGGTTTCTGCGTTGCGGAAAGGCCAATGCGCACGGGAGGGCGATTCACCAGCGCATCAAGCCGTTCGAGCGACAAAGAAAGGTGCACACCGCGCTTGTCGTCGGCCACGGCATGAATCTCGTCGACGATCACCGTCTCAACCGAGCGCAAGATCGCACGGCTGCTCTCCGCCGTCAGCAAAATGTAGAGCGACTCGGGCGTCGTCACCAGAATGTGCGGAGGCCGTTTCAGCATGGCGCGGCGATCCTTCATCAGCGTGTCGCCAGTGCGCACTGCGGTGCGGATCTCGGGCATGAGCAGGCCGCGCTCGCCCGCCATCTGCAGAATTTCACCGAGGGGAATCTCAAGATTTTTCTGGATGTCGTTTCCCAGCGCCTTGAGCGGAGAAACGTAGAGTACCTCGGTCCGATCGTGAAGATCGCCGGCTAGTGCTTTGCGCACGAGGCGGTCAATACAAGCCAGAAAGGCAGCCAAGGTTTTGCCGGAACCGGTAGGAGCGGAAATTAGAGTCGTGTGTCCTGCGAGGATATGCGGCCAGCCCATCTCCTGCGGTTCGGTGGGAGTTCCAAAGCGCGAGACAAACCACTCCTGTACGAGAGGATGAGCCCAGGCAAGGGAAGGCGGCACTGCGGACAGCATTCCTGCATTCTAGCCGGAATTCCAAGTTTCGTAAAATGTTCGCTTCCGGTGTTCCTTGCCAGGCAGGATCTAAGCGCGGGGTCTAACCGCGCGGTATAACCATTGATCGCCACTGCCGTCTAACTTGTTGTGCAGACATTCTGGTGCATTCTTCTTCCGATTTCCCTGATATTCGTCCTCCTGCCCGGATCGATCGAGGCGCAAGAGCAACATCTTGGATTCCACGCCACGACGGAGTGGGATCTTCGGCCTTCATTTATGTTCGACACCCTGTGCGCGCTGAACTTTCTGAGCGGAGACAAATACTATCTGACCTTCTATCAGTCGGACTACGATCGTCTCTTCCCGAAACTGCGGCCCAAGGAACGTGCGTCTTTTGCCAGCCTGAAACACAGGATCAAAGACCAAAATGGAGGTCTTATCTCGGCGCAACTGGCCTTGTACTTTTCCGCCACGGATGCATCGTCGCTCGATGACATGATTCGCGTGGTGCGGGATAGTTCTGCCATGAAGCAGAAACTACAAGCCACTTCCTATTACAGCGATGACGGCTGGAGGGTGTATGAAGAAAGCCGAGGCGATCTGTTGACCGCTTTCAAGGCGCTCAAGCGAATCCATTTTGAAGCCGACTGGGAGAAACAGGCGATGCCACGCGTGGAAAAGGCGCGGGCGGCCATCGCGCAAGATCTGCCAAAGTACAACGTTATCCCAAGTGTTGAGTCCGTTCTTGGCGTGCCCGCTCCGTCCAACAGAATCACCGTATACCTGCTCTACTACTCCGAGCCGCATGGTATCAAGATCACGGGCACACGCTTTCTTACCCACTACTCTTATCCGTTCCGCATCGTGTTGCGCAACGCGATTCACGAAATGATGCACCCACCCTATGATTCGGCCCACGATGCCGCCCTCCGCTCTTCTTTGGAATCGCTGCGCGCCGACGCTTTTTTAATGGAAAAGGTGGAACACCACAATCCGTCCGTCGGATACAACTCGCTTGGAGGTTTGGAGGAAGAGGATTGCGTGCAGGCGCTGGAGCAGATCCTCGCCGAACCCCTTGGCATGGGCGGCGACCCGCACCGTTACTG
>JBAVYO010000358.1:0-8144 GCA_049698855.1 Terriglobales bacterium | reverse complement strand
GCCTTGGACTTGTACATAGACTGGGGCCGAAAGTCATTCAAGGACACGATCCCTGCAATCGCTGGCGCCAGCGCTGCCGGAATCTGTGGATTGCTCACGTTGGCGATGTGCTTCTCGCCTTCCACATTTAGCTGATGAATTTGAGTATGGAACGCTTGCTGTACTTCGGCCGCCGTGCCGGAGAAGTCGATGAGAACCCCACTGTCATAGACCACGTTGACCTGGAAGCCATGCGATTCCAGCCAGCCTGTCACATTGTCCAAGTCTTGCTTCGCCAAGCCGTAACGCTGGCCGAATTGCCTGGCGCTCAGCCAGTGATGGAAACGTGGCGAGGACGGATTGTGCAGATCCTCTATGAAGTTCTCCAACTCACGTTCCTGCTCCGGCGATCGCTTCAGCTGCAGCAGCATGTGCTCCATGGGAAGAGAATCCGGCACCGGCCCGCGATCATACCTCGCATTCACTTCTGGCCGGACGTTGCCCACCAGCGTGACCAGATTATTTTCTTCCACGCTTTGCGTAATCACCGGAGTACCCGCCTGTGCCTGAGGCACAACAATAAACATTAGAGAAGCCATAATGGCTAGGAGACTCAAGGTTAAGAACACTTTGCTACAAGTCATGGATAAGATTCCTTTCGAGATAACGCTTACGCCTCGGCTCTCACGAATTGGTTGCAATTCACGAGAGCAATTCCAAGATCAGGGGGAAACATATATGCAACTTTCAACTTCATACTCGGAGACTTAGTTAATTGTTTCCGCGACAGCAATGGACACGCTACCCTCGTTATCTGCATCCCCCGGATAAGTTGCGACCAGCGTCCGCGATCCTGACGAGCTGAACACTATCTCGCACTTGCCGCTGCCGCTCGTCAGTAGCGTTCCGGTGCAGCTCTCGCCGGTACTGGCATTCACGGTCACGCTGCCAGTCGGCAACGTTTTCCTCATGGCACCATCATTGACGGCTACATCGAAGTGCAACGTCACTGCTTGCCCCGTCTTTGCCGGATCTGGGACATTCTTGGTGATAGTTGTTTTCGTTACGTTTTCGATCTGAAGACTAACGCCTGCCGAAACGCTGGCTAGATTTTCCGTGTCGCCCGCGTAGGCTGCCGTCACCGTCTTCGTTCCCGCCGCGGCGAAGATCAGGGCGCAGCGGCCAGTTCCGTTCGGTTGAACCGGTGCCACGCATTCTTCGCCTGTGCTGGACTGTATGGTCACAAGGCCAGTCGGATTGAGACCCACAACGCTGAAGTTAATGGCTACCGATTGACCTACCCCAGCGGGGTCAGGACTGGTCTTCGTAATGGTGCTGGTAGTTGCAACCGGATCCGGGGTCAGCTCGTAGAGAACTCCTTTTCCACCGATTCCCCAGCCGATCCCACCGCCGGCCGTGGTGCCATAGATATTGCCGGCATTGTCAAATACGAGCGATCCGCTTGGCTCGAAGCCATCGGTACCACCAGTGAAGGTGTACAACACGCTTTCAGTCCAAGCCGTGGTTGAGCTTCTTGGAGGAGGCGGCGTCAGCTTAAAGACCACGCCGCAGCCACCGCCAATTCCGCTGCCACAGTAGTCGGGATTGCCACCTCCCCCCACCTGGGTGGTGCCGTAAAGATTCCCATTCTTATCGAAGACCACACCGTTAATCGGGCCCCCGCCGTCAGCGCCGCCCTGGAATATATACAGCCAGGTAATCTTTCCCGATGGCGTGATCTTGTATACGCCGCCGCAGCACTCGCCGCTAGGCTGAAATCCCCACGTCGCCGTTCCATAAATATTCCCGGCTGAATCGAAGGTTAAACTACCCCTTGGCATGCCGCCATCGGTCGGGCCAAACTGAAACCCATGAATCTGGCTGTAGACCCAGCCCTCCGACGTGTTATGTAACTTAAACAGTACGCCCCCATTGCTGGTTGATTCCGCCGGGGTGGTGCCGTATAAGTCACCAGCGCTATCCATGGCCAGGGAATTTGGATTTGAACCCACGGTACCGCTTGCGCCAAACGTATAAAGCGTGTTTTCCAGCCATTGGCCGTTCGCCGCTTCCAGCTCGTCGACTGTGCCGCTGTTGTATGTTCCGCCCCTACTCGGCACGGCATAGACATTCCCCGCAGAATCCAGTACCGGAGATTGCGGGAACGGGAACCCGCCATCATAGATACCGGTAAAGTCGTAGGCATTGCTCTCGATCCAGTTGCCAGTCAAGTCCTTGCTGAGTTCGAACACCCCACCGGTATAGTAGCCGCACGTGCCATACAAATTCCCAAGGCTATCCATGGATAAGCCAGTAATATAGTAGGTGTCTGAGTCAAGCTCCGAAAAAATAGTGCTATACGTCCCGCCGCTGCCGCTGGGCGTGAACTCGAATATGGCGCCCACTTCGCTTGGTCCGCCCAGGTAGGCAGCGCCATAGAAGTTACCGGCGTTGTCCTTGATCAGGCCGCTCATCGGCTGAACAGCGTCCCCGGAAACAGAACCAAATTGGTGTATCACGGTCTGGGTATAAGTCTGCGCAATTGCGGGCGTTACCGGCTTGTAAGTCCGCCGCGCCTGCGCATTCGCATACCCCAAAGCGGAGCCAATGCATAACAAAAGAATTATCGTCCGGGGGAACCGGTTAAGACGGCGACCTGAAATACCATTCATGCTTACTTCTCCTGGCTATCTTCGTTTGCGACTAAAATCTGGTTGATCATCCCATTATCGTGCACTGCCGCCGACGAACAGCGGCAGTGCACGATGTTTTTGTTTAGTGCAGAACCCGTCTATTTCGCCGAAATTTCATAGACTCCACCATACTGAGCGGAATTCCCGGTAAGTGCGAACGGCCCCATTCCATAGAGATTGCCTTTGGTGTCCACAATCAACTGGTTATTGCCGGGTTCAGCTACATCCAGGCTGCCCGCGGTCATACCAGTGAATTGATAGAGAATCGTTTCCTGCCACCCAGTCGCCGCCGAGTAGGTAAGCTCGAATGCGGTGCCGCCAGGACTGCCGACACACGAATCTTCGCCGACGCACGGATTATTCGCGCCATACCAGCCAGTCTTGTAGGGAACGATTCCCCAATTCGGATTCCATCCATCAGCCGGATTGGTGCCGAAGCTGTAGAGGAGTGTTTCGGAGTAGGCGCCATCTTTTAGTAAAAGTTCCCACACTGTTCCATAGCCGGGAAACGTTGCGGCGGCGGTGCCTCCATAGGCAGTAGTTCCATAGAGATTTCCTGCGGTGTCCATTACTGGCGTCACGTGGACTGGACGGTATCCATCACTAAAAGTGGCCCCAAAATTGTAAAGCACATTGAAGTCCCAGCTTCCCGACTTAGGTGTTAGCCCGAAGACTACGCCTCCCGGCGTGTAAGTAGTAGTTGTTCCATCTTGTGCCAAACCTCCGCCCGCCTGGGTAACACCGTAGAGATTGCCATTCTTAAAAAGAAGGCCTCCCTCCGGATCCCAGCCGTCGACGTTCCACCCTTTATGGGTACCGTCGCCATTGCCGGTAAAGTTGTGCAGGATGGCTTCTGTCCAGTAGCCCTTCGTCGTTTTGGTCGCGGCAGTATACGTCAATTCGTATACGGTCCCAGCGCCTGTTGGGACCTGGTTAACGACACATTCATCGCCCTCATCCGACAGAACTCCAGTTCCACCACAGGTCGTGGTACCGTATAGAACCGTTCCGGTGGTATTTCCTAAGGTGACACCGGCGACAGGCCAAAATCCGTCTGTGCTGCCACCCTTGAAGCTGTAAATGGATGTTGCCGTCCAGTAGCCTGTCTTGGCCGGAGTAAGCTCATAGACTGTGCCCAAGCCATATTCGCCTCCACTTACCGTGGTGCCATAGAGATTGCCTTTGCTGTCAAAGGCAAGGGTGCCGCAGGGCTGAAAACCGTTAAAGCCCGTACTCAACCCGTTAAACACATACAGAACTGTTTCCGTCCATCCGCCGCCTTCCGCGGGCGTAAGCTTAAATACCGTGCCAGCCGAGTTTCCTGCGTTTGTACCCCCGTCAGAAAATGTATTGCCGTAGAGGTTGCCAAGCTTGTCCATAACTAGGCCGTTACAGTCGGGGTTGATGCCATCGGGGTTGCTTGTACCCGTAAGAAACGGATAGATTACCGATTCTGTGTAGCCTATCTTGGCCGTCGTCTTCTGGCTGAGCGTGGCTGCCGCATAAGTGGCATCCGCTGCCCACGACGCCTTCACCGTGCATGAGCCAGTCGACTTCGTCAACGTGACCGTGACCGCGCCCCCGGTGCTATCGGGCGGAACCGTGCAGGACCCCGTCGCAGTAATGGTTGCGCTTTTGCCGGATTCTGACTCGTCCGTCGCTGTCACTGTGAAGGTTGAGAGATCCGGAGCGCTTGTCGGTGCCCCGCTGAAGGTCACAATGGGCTTCTTAAGCGTATCCGGTGTGGCCGCCACCGCGCCAACAGCCAATACCAGAACCATGGCGATCATCGCGCTGTTCAACAAACTCCGGGTAAGTGTGGATTTCTTGCACTGCATCGGGTCATCTCCTATTTTTGTATTGACTTTTCTCGGCTGTAGCCCATGTTGTTTATTCTTCTGTTTTGGCGCCGCTCGCTTTGTAACCGTTCCCGCCGCCCAGCAGCAACAGTAATGCACGATATTCTGGCAAGACGGCCTATGACAAACTGTTTAGTCTTGGGGTGAAATTTCGTACACGCCACCATAAGTAGCAGGCCCACCTTGCGCCCCGTACATACCCATTCCAAAACAATTGCCCTTTGTGTCCACGATCAGCTGATTGAGTCCGACCTCGCACACATCCTGGCTGCCAGTTGTGGCGTCGGCAAATTGCCAAAGGTTCGTTTCTCGCCAGCCAGTTTTGGCCGAATAGGTCAGCGCAAATGCCGCACCGCAGGCATTGGAATACTCTCCGCCAGTCGTCGCGTACGTTCCGCCCAACGACGTCGTACCGTATAGAAGAGTTCCGCCAGTATTCGCCAATGTGACGCCGGCCCACGGCCAAAATCCATCTGTGCTGCCGCCGGTGAAGCTATAGATCAACGTCGGCGTCCAGTAGCCTGTCTCCGTCGGTGAGGGTTCATTAACTGTGGCGCAGCCAAGGTCGCCGCCACTTACACAAACGCTAGGATCGCCTCCCCGTATGGTCGTGCCATACAGGTTCCCCTTGCTGTCGAAGGCGAGAGTGCCGCATGGGTTGTAGCCGGTGTAGCCGGTACTCAGCCGATCAAACACATACAGAATCGTTTCCGTCCATCCGCCGCCTTCCGCGGGCGTAAGCTTGAATACCGTGCCATCTGGGTTCAAAGCGTCTGTACCGCCGTCGGATACTGTGGTGCCATAAAGGTTGCCAACCTTGTCCATGATCAAGCCGTTGCAGCTAGGACTAACACCATCGGGGTTGCTCTGACCCGTAAGAAACGGATAGATTACCGATTCGCTATACGTCACATTCACGGCCGCGAAAGCGCCGAGTGCCAAAAACAGAACAGCCACCATCGTGGCTCCCTTGACCATGCATGCTGCGAGTGTGGACTTCGTGACTTGCATAAGGTCTTCTCCTGTGGGGGGTGCTTGTAGCGGCCCAGGTTGCCCTGGGCCGCTTTGGTTCGTGGTTCGCTGCTGT
This sequence comes from Terriglobales bacterium, assembly GCA_049698855.1. Taxonomy (GTDB): domain Bacteria; phylum Acidobacteriota; class Terriglobia; order Terriglobales; family Acidobacteriaceae; genus Acidiflorens. The sequence continues at coordinate 2,526 of JBAVYO010000358.1, read as the reverse complement.
GTACCGTCTGCATCCCTGCACCCGGCATCCATCGTTAGTTAGTCACGGTTTGTGTGTATCCAGCCGATGTACTGCTGGTTGTGTTCACGTCGCCGGCATAGACTGCCGTCAGCGTCCGCGTTCCCGTGTGCGTGATCGTCAGCGAGCAGCTTCCAGTTCCGGTGGCTGTTGGCCTCGCAATCGTGCAGCTTTCACCGGTGTCCGCTGTGATCGTGAAGCCGCCGGTTGCCTTACCCGGTGAAGTTACTTCCACACTCACCCTCACCGCTCTCCCTGTCACGGAAGGATTGGGAGTGGTTGCGGTAATCGCCGTCGTCGTTGCCGCCTGGCTAACCTGCAATGATGCAGTGCCCGTTGTCTCCGTGTAGTTCAGCGCGTCCGTTGCCGAAGGCTTGAACGTGACTTTGAGTGATTGAGTTCCAGCGTTGAGGACCTTCCCAGCCGCCGGTGTATACGTGTAGGTGCCATCCGTGAAGGCCGCGCCATTGTAGCCAGCAGCAATAGCATTCAGTTGACCGGAACCGAGCGCCGTTCCGTAGGTGATCGCTGCCGGGGTCCAGGTGATAGCAGGCGTGAGTTTGGTAGCTTTGGCAGATGTCTTGGCCGTCGCAGCCGCAAAGACGTTCCCTAGCGGCCACGTTGCTGTCAGATTGCACGTGCCAGTTCCGCTCGTCATCTGTACATTCGCGGAAACGGCTGTGCCATTGGTTGTTGTGCCGAGGACCGCGCAAGGAGCAGTTCCCGCCGCCGGTGTCACCACCGCGATCGTCGGCAGCGTGGTGTCATTCACGGATTGCGATTGCGCCGTCACTGTGAATGTTGATTGATAGGGTGCCGTCGCAGGAGCCAGAGCTGTGAAGCTGACCGTACGCTTCAGTGGCGCCACGACTGCCGTGGTGTTCTCGGTGATGGTTGGAACGGGCTGATAATCGTTATTGCCCGCTTGTGCCAATGTTACTGTGCACGGGCCAGGCTTTGTGCCCACGGTATACAGCGCACTGGTAGGCGTCACGTTAGAGACAGAGCAGTCGGAGCCCAGGAGACCAAACGTGACCGGCAATCCAGAACTGGCACTTGCCATCACCGTGAAGCTGCTGCCATAAGCGGCGCTGGACGGCGGGTACGTTGTCACCGTGATGTGCTGGCTGGCCGCATTCACGACTTGCGCGATCGTACCTGAACCGGCGTTGTGGTTGCTATCGCCCGAGTAGCTGGCCGTGACTGTATCTGTCCCGCCAGGTAGGCTGGAGGTCAGACAAGTCGCTGTACCTACTCCGCTTCCCGCCGTCGAGGTCACTGAGGTTGTTCCGCAGCCCGTGTTATCGCTCCACGTGACGGTCCCGGTTACGTCCTGCGGCTTTACGCCATTGCGACGTTTGAACAGACCGTTGTCGGCGGTCATGCTTGCCGTGAACGACACGGTTTCGCCGTAGGTTGACGGACTGATATCGGAGGTAATGCTTACAGCGGCATTGGCTGGATCCACTACTTGATTAATGCTGCCCGTGCTGCCGTTGTGATTGCTATCTCCCGAGTAGGTCGCACCGATGATGTCGGCGGTTCCCACAGGAAGGCTCGAGGTTGTGCACGTCGCCGTGCCTACGCCGGTTCCCGGCGTATACGCTACCGTGGTTGTGCCGCAGCCCGTGTTGCCGCTCCAGGTCACGGTCCCAGTTACATCTAGCGGTTTCGCGCCATTGCGACGACGGACTAGTCCGTTGTCCGCAGTCATCGTTGCCGTGAAGGTTATCGCTTGTCCATACGCCGACGGATTTAGGTTAGACGCGATCGTCATGCCTGCGTTCGCGGAGCTTACGACCTGCGTCACCGTGCCTGTGCTGGACGAGAAGCTCGCGTCGCCCGAATAGACGGCCGAGATCGTGTGCGATGCCACCGTCAGCGTGCTGATCGCAGCCGATGTGACAACACCCGATACCGGGAGAGTCTCCGTATCGAAGAGAATGCCATCAGCCAGGAACTGCACCGATCCCGTCGGAGTTCCCGCACCCTGCACCGCCGGAACCACGGTGGCCGTGAAGTTCACGGCTTGGCCGTAGCCCGAAGGATTCGGTGAGGAAGCAGCCGGAGCAACGGTTGTGGTTGAAGCGCTGGCCACGACTTGTTGCGTGAACGAGCCGTTGTCGCCACCGTTGTGATTGCTGTCGCCCGAGTAGGTCGCCGTGATCGTGTAACTGCCCACGGCCAAGCTCGACACTGCGGAGTTCGGTACCGTACAGGTCGCGGTTCCTGGGTTGCCCGAAGTTATCGGAGTGGTGCCGCATCCGGTATTTCCACTCCACGTGACAGTTCCGGTTACATCTTGCGGTTTTCCTCGTACATTGCGGCGCTTGACGAGTCCATTCGCGCCGTTGATGGTCGCCGTGAATGTCACCGATTGGCCATAGGAAGATGGACTGCCGGTCGAACTTACAACCACACTGTTGGGACCAGCCGTGTTTACGGTTTGAGCCGTCGCACCTGAACTGGTAGAGAAGTTCGAGTCGCCCGAATACACAGCCGTAATCG
>JBAVYO010000357.1:0-7256 GCA_049698855.1 Terriglobales bacterium | reverse complement strand
ATCCCATACCGGCTTTTGCACCGGGTCGCTGGCATGGGCAGCCTGGGCCGCGTGCGGATTGTCGCGCTCGCCGAATGGAAAGGCGGTCTGATCGCGCGCGAAGCCAAGGCCCTGGCGCCATCGGCCGCCCACTGGGCCGACACGAGCACTCCGCGCGAGATTCTGTATGGCGCCATTCTGCGGCGGGCTGTGCGCTGTCCCGATCCCTATGTGCAGTTGCGGGGACACTGGATTGTGCGCCGCCTCTCTCCCCATTGCTCGCGCATCGAACTGGAAGCCCTGGGGACCGCCCGTGGAGAGCTGCGCCTCTTACAGGCGATGGGCCAGGAAACCGCGAATATCCATGCGGGAACGGAAGAAAAGCGGCGCGCCATCCTGAAGGATCTCGGCAAACGCAAAGCAAACTGGCTCGTAAAAGCGGCGGTGTCTATGGCCGAACAAATGGATAAGGATTGGCGGGTTTGGAAGGAGCGCTGGCAGGACCGAACTTTGTCGTAGCTTGCACGACTCGGCTCCGGCCTGCCAGCGCCTTAGTGGAGGGACAGTCCGTATGGAGGCTCTTGAGGAGGTCGAAAAAGATGGAGGCCGTGTGTCGCCACTGAATCCACATCGTCGCTGGGAATCAGGGCGTCGATGATCGCCTGCAGTGTCGTCTGCGAGCCCGTCCACCCGCGAGTTAAGGCCTCCCTGTAGACGGACAGTTCGCCGACCAGTCGTCCGGCAGCCGCGGGACCGGGGTCGACCGCTTCGCTGAGCGGATCGCTGGTAATCGGCACTGGATCGTAAGCCTGAGGCAGACGTAGGCCGCCATGGTCGAGCCAGTACGCTACCAGCACGCTAAGATGCTCGCGACCGCATGCGCTCTTGAAACCATGCTGGGACGCCAGCGAACGGTGCCAGGTGAAGATCTTCAGCCGGTCGAGCCACCGGTTCTCGGTGGCCAGGAACCAGCCTTCGCGGCTCAATGAGTCCAAGCCGCAGACCGAGCACGGCAAGCGCTTTGTGATCGAGTAATTCATTCCAATCTCTCTTACGCGGTGCTCGCGTATGCGGGTCGCGGCAACGTTGCCTGGCGGGCCGCACTCTTGCCGATCGGTACGGTTAGCATCCCCTGAGACGCATCGAAGTGTAGAGTGAAATGCGTTGAGCAAGCAGTGCAAAGCCAGAAATGCTCACGCTTTGGCATCTTGCGGCGATTGCCGTCAAAGCTGCCTTCTGCTTCGGGAACAAAAGTTTCGGCCAGAAAAAGCTTGCCCTCATGGAGCGATCGAAACGGGGCGCTACACCCCGGGTTGGCGCATTTTTGCAGCATGTCTTAGGGTCCAGTCTTCTCCGCACAGGTTTTCAGGTGCCAGGGAGATTCACCATTCATTGCACTCTTCTGGCCCAACCATGCCCGGCAATTCGAATCATCTTTCCCTCTGTGATCGCAGTGAGTTAGCTCGCGCGGAGTCTTAACTCATCGAACCCAGTGACGGCTGCCTGCCGGAGCGCGGTCGCGCACGACGAGAGAACGGACAATCGGCCATGATGATTGTGAGCGCGGTCACCCCAAATCGGGTCGGCCGAGACGAGCAACGTGATCGAACCGGCGCTTAAGCGCGGTCCGAGATTCGATCGCTTTTAGCAGGCTGCCCAAAAACTCGATTCAAGGTGGTTTTGGGAAGGGCACGAGTTCCACTCGTGCCGCTAAGCCGCTGAAAACAGGCTCGCGCTTCAGCGCCTGAGGGCGGGTTTTGGCTGCCTGAAATGACTCTTCCGCAGCCTGTTAGGGGATATCTCGTTTGGCTGCCTTCGCGATTCAGCCGACGGTTTCGAAAGCTCGGGCCTGGCAGCCGGAGCAGAGCGCCGTTTCTTTCAGATCGATCCATTCCACGGCATGGGAAGGCGCCATGGCGCAGGAATAATCCTGGCAATGCGTGAGATCGAATGTGTGGCCGACTTCATGAACGGATTCTTTGACCAGTCGCGTTAGCAGCAGATCCGGGTCATGCTGCAAGCCATAGAATGGCTGCGTCAGCCTGTGGAGCGACACGATGGCACAGGGTCCACCGACCTGGGCCTCGCCGAAAACGAAGGTCAGAATCGGGATGTAGAGATCGACGGCAGTCACGCCCAGCACTCGCCACGCACCGCGGGCGTATGGTTGCATGGCCTGCAGCAGCTCCGAGGAGTGGTACTGTCCGCGCTCCGGGTGAAAAGCCAGTCGCGGATCGAGGTTCTCCTCCAGAATCCGGCACGGCACGCGGTAGGAATCGGCGAGCGCGGATGCCAGGGGCAGAAGTAGCCGCGCGTCGAGATCCCCGATCGGCAGCAGATCGAGCATTTTCATCGGACTTCGGCAGGACGGCTCCAACCGTACTTTTTCAGTTTGTGATGCAATGTGACCCGGTCGATCTCCAGCATTTCCGCGGCCCGCGTCTGGTTCCAGCTGCACTGTTCAAGCACCCGCAGAATGTGCGCCTTTTCCATTTCCTCAAGCGATTTGTTGGCGCTTCCGTTGGGAGCCGCGCCGTTATTATGCGCCTTGAAAGCGAAATCCTGCTCCTTGATTTCGGGCTCCTGCGCTACCACCATCGCACGTTCGACTGAGTTTTCCAGCTCGCGGATATTGCCGGGCCAGGGTTGTTGCTGAAGCAAATCCATCGCGGCCGGGTTGACGCGGTTGATCTTTTTGTTCATCTGCAGCGAGAACTTGCGCACGAAATGGTTGACCAGCTGAGGAATGTCTTCCCGCCGGTCGCGCAGGGGCGGCAACTCAATGTGGAAGACGTTGAGCCGGTAAAACAGATCGGGCCGGAACTTGCCCTCTTCAATGAGCTGTTCGAGATTCTTATTGGTCGCGGCGACGCAGCGAAAATCCACCTTGATCTGCTGTGTGCTCCCGACCCTGACAATTTCGTGTTCCTGTAAAACGCGGAGAAGATCGGTCTGCGTCTTCAGGCTGATGTCGCCGATTTCATCCAGAAAAACCGTTCCTCCCTCGGCAATTTCGAACTTGCCCTTCTTGCGGTATTGCGCGCCCGTGAACGCTCCTTTTTCGTGGCCGAAGAGTTCGCTCTCCAGCAGCGTCTCCGTCAGCGCGCCGCAATGGATCACGACCAGCGGATGGAAGCGCCGCGTGCTGGCGTGGTGGATGGCTCGGGTCACCAGTTCCTTGCCCGTGCCGCTCTCGCCGGTCACCAGCACGGTGGCATCGGTGGGTGCAACCGTTTCGATGGCGTGATAGACCTTCTGCATCGCCTCGCTTTCGCCGATGATTTCTCCGGGACGCGCCACCTCGGCGACCGTCTCGCGCAGGCGCACGTTTTCTTCCTCTGTGCGTTTGTGCGCGAGCGCTTTCCCGACCAGGTGAGAGATTTCGTCGGGATCGAGCGGCTTGGTCACGTAATCGTATGCGCCATTCTTCAGCGCGGTCACGGCTGTCTCGACCGATGCGTAGCCCGTCATCATGATCACGATGAGACTGGGATCCACCTCATGCATGCGCCGCTGGAGTTCAATTCCATCGGTGCCGCGCATCTTGATATCCACCAGAGCCGCGTCCCACGAGTGCTCGGCCAGCCGCGTTAACGCGCCATTTGCGTCCTCCGCGGTTCCGGTTTCATAACCTTCTTCGTGGAACCATTTCGCGAGCGAATCGCGCACGCTCAGTTCGTCGTCCACGATCAGCAGTTTTGCTTGTTGCGTCAAGACATTCACCTCGTTCTTGTTTCCGCGCCGGCCAGGGAAGCCTCCGGCGCTGGGCCGGCGCGTCCCGGTACGGGCAATGTGATGGTTACGGTCGTTCCTTTTCCAACCTCAGAGTCAATCGAAATCTTGCCGCTGTGGCGTTCCACAATTCCCCGGCTCACGGCTAGGCCCAGTCCGGTTCCATGATTTAAGTCTTTGGTCGTCACGAACGGCTCGAAAATCGTGGGCAAGATGTCGGGTGGGATGCCGGAGCCGTCGTCGCGAACCGAGAGGGCAACCATGGTGCCGTCTTCCGTCAAACGGGACTCCACCCACAGATTGCCGCCCCTGGGCATGGCGTCGGCGGCGTTGACGACGATTGCGAGCAGCACCTGCTCGATCTGCGAAGGATCGCCTTGCAGTCGCGGCAGATCCGGCGCGAGCGTGGGATGTGCCTCGACGCCCGCGTTCGCCAGATTGTGATGCACCAGCATCAAGCATTGCTCCGCCACCCGATTCACGTCCATCATTTGCACATTCATGGGCGACTGCCGGGAGAAGCTCAGAAGATTCTTTACCAGCTCACCGCAGCGGCGGCTTTCCGAGGTAATCAGGTCCAGGCATTGCTGCGCATCCTGCTTCTTGTCGTTACTCACCTGGCCGCTCTCAACCCATTTTTTCAGGAGCTTCGAGTAAGTCAGAATTCCGGAGAGCGGATTATTAATTTCGTGAGCGACCACCGCAGCCATTTTTCCGACCGATGCCATCGTCTCGCTGTGCAGCACTTCGTTGTGAGCGCGGCGCAGTTCGCTGGTCTTTTCATCGACTCGTTCCTCCAGGTGGTGCGCCCATGCCACCAGTTGCTCGTTCGCTCCCCGCAGTTGCAGGCTCATGGTGTTGAAGGATCGCGCCAGATCTCCGATCTCGTCTTTGGATTGCAAGTCGATCTGGTAACCGAGTACGCCCGCGCTCAGTTCGTGTGTCCCAGCATGGAGATGTCGCAACGGCCGCTCTACCACACGAAAAATGAACAGCCAGCTCAGGAATGCGATCGCCGCCATGGCGGCAACGTCGCATGCAATCATTTTGTACGAGACTTCGGCCAGTTGCTGATCGGTGCGGGCGAGCGAAAGGTGAGTGTCCAGCACGCCCAGAATCTGCTGGCTCGCCGGATGCTCGTGGCATGCGGCGTTCGAGCATTCGGGCTGGTTCTCAATCGGCGTGATGATCGCCAGCACCCGCGCTCCCTGGGCTTTGTAAACGCGAAAGCGATCGGGGCGGTTTAAATGTACCAGCGTTTGCCCGTGGGCATGGCAGCCGTAACAGGATTCAGCATCCTTATCCAGCGTGCGGTCGATCTCCGAGCGGTCGGTGGAGTAGCTGATGTGCCCTTCGCGGTCGAAAACCCTCACCCGCACCACGCCCGGCTCGTTCGCCATCGCCGACATCGTCCGGTGCAGGCCGTCGCTATCGTTGCGCAGCATGTAATCGGATGTGTTGCGGCGGATGATGTCGCTGATGCGCTCTGCGCTCAGCAGCGTCGTTGCTTCCAGATCCTGGCGCTGCAAGCGAACCGTCAGATACCCGAGTAGCAGGAAGATAACCGTCATCGCGCCAAGCAGCATAATGATGAGCTTGGTCCCCAGACCGTAACGCGCGCGGTTCCAGATGCGGATCGCCGGTTTTTTTTCAGTCTCCTGCATGGCTCAAGACCCCGGGCATTACGGCAACGCCTTCCGGTTCTTCGAGCTCGTGTTTCGTTTCGGATTCGAAAATCGGCAGATACTGTACAGCCAGTCCGAATAACGCGAAACCCATGGCAATGATCATCAGCGTGATGCTGAACTCGGTCCACTTCGGCACGTAGTGCTTCCCGACATACGTCTCAAATCCGATGACCGCGATATTCAGCCGGTTGGTGATGAATCCAAGCACGGCCGAAATGGAGGCCAGGTACAGCCACTGCGGCGACAACCTTGCCTTCTTGAAACTCAGTATGCCGATGGGAACAACGAAGGTCAGGGTCAGTTCCAGCCACAGAAAATACGCTTCGTAGCTCGGCTTGAAAATCATGCCGAGAATGCCGCGATGGAAGAAATCCTCGAACCGCAGCAGCAGATTGACCCAGAGGGCAACCAGCAAAGCGCCGCCCAGCGTGACCAGGACCGGTAGCTCCAGTTGACGGCCAAACGCCTTCGCGCTCTGCGTCGATTCAAAGATAGTCATAGCCAAACCGACTGCGACAGCCGAGCCGAAGAAGAAGAACGGCAGCGCTGGCGTGTACCAGAACGGATGCAGTTTGCTGGGCATAATCAGATAGAGCGATCCCAGCGAACTCTGGTGCAACGTCGAAAGCAGAATGCCCGCTACGATCAGAATCGGGTAGATCTTGTTTATCCACGTGATCGGCGTCTTCCACTTCAACCGTTCAAACACGTTGGGCAGGAATTCGAAGAACAGGACCGTGGTGTAGAACATCACGCACATGCCAACTTCGAACATCACCGAGTGCAGGTTCCTGTAAATCATCTGGTGCCAGATGAACCAGGGACGGCCCAAGTCAAACAGCAGTCCGACGATGAAGAGCAAGTATCCAAGAAACGCCGTCAACACAGCGGGACGGACAACGGGATGCAGGCGCTCAACATTAAATAGATAAACCGCTCCGACCATGCAGAAGCCGCCGGCCGCCAGCATCACGCCGCACAGGCAATCGAAGCCGATCCAAAGCCCCCACGGAAACTGGTCCGTCATGTTGGAAACTGCACCCAGCCCGCGGAAATAGCGCACGAACGAGGAGTACAGGCCCAGCGCCATGATCACGATGAAGACAACTCTCCAAAAAGTCAGTTTGAATTTCATTGCCCGCCCCCGTTTTTGTGTAGTGCTTCAGCTTCCGCCACTTCGTCCCGGCGATGCGAAATCCAATAGATGCCGCCCAACACCAGCGTCCACACAGGCACGAAATCTGGAATCCTGTCCATCACTCGCCCGGTGTATTCGGGCAGCGGAATCTCGCCGATTCTTGCCGATGCCGGATACCCGTAATCTTCAACGTTGGCCGCCGAAATAATAAGGACCGACGTTCCGCCAACCTCATTAACGCCGTAAATATGAGGCTGATAGTTGGAGGGGTTTTGCTGGATCCGATCCTTCGCCTCACGAATCAAGTCGTCGCGCTCGCCGAATTTCGTAGCTCCGGTCGGACAAATCTCCGCGCATGCGGTCTGCTTGCCGGCCGCCACACGGTCTGGGCACATCACGCATTTGCGTATCCGTGGATTCAGCGCGCCCCATTCATACTTGGGCTGATTAAACACACAAGCCACCATGCAATAACGGCACCCGATGCACTTCCACACGTCGTAGACAACAGGGCCGGCCGCGGTCTTATGAAGCGCGCCCACCGGGCATACCGAGGCACAAGCAGGCTTCTCGCAATGCATGCAGAGGCGGCGCATGAACTTGTCGTTCTTGTTCAGAACGACCGTATACTTGTGCGCCGATTGCACCGGCTCGGCTGCGATTGCGTCGTCATACGGAAGTTGATTCTGCTGCGCACATGCGCCTTCACACTGCTTGCA
>JBAVYO010000356.1:0-28537 GCA_049698855.1 Terriglobales bacterium | reverse complement strand
GAATGGCCCATTCCAGTGGGCTGGGGTGACGGAACAGTATTTCGCGGCCGTATTTTTGCCGCAGGATGCACAGACCGCAGCCATGGTGACGCTGCGCAACCAGATTGAGATTCCGCGTTACGGGTCCGATCCCAGCGCGCATCAAATCGACCGCGTAGACGTGCTGGGCGCGGCTGTGGGCAGTCTGCATGGACCGACCAGCGAGCGGCTCTATGTGGGGCCGAAGGCGGTTTCCGATCTTGAAGCGGTTTCGGTTCCCGGAATCGCGGGTGCAGATCCCGATTTGCGCGCGGTGGTTGATTTCGGCTGGCTCGGCCTGATCGCGCGGCCGCTGTTCCTCTGGCTGAGGTGGACCTATAACCACGTTGTCCCGAACTGGGGCTGGTCGATTCTCTTCCAGACGCTAGTGATCAACCTGGCGATTTTGCCGCTGCGCCTGACGCAGATGAAGTCGATGCTCAAGATGCAGCGCGTGGCGCCGCAGATCAAGTCGATCCAGGAAAAATACAAAAAGTACAGCCTGCGCGATCCGCGCAAAGCGGAAATGAATAATGAGATTTCCGAGCTGTATAAAAAGGAAGGCGTGAACCCGCTCGGCGGATGCCTGCCCATGCTGCTGCCGTTATTCCTGCTTTGGCCGTACTATCAGATGCTGAGGGTGGCGATCGATCTGCGCCATGCGCCGTGGCTCTGGATTCACGATCTGTCGTCGCCCGATCCTTTGCATATTCTGCCGATCGCAATTGTAGTCACGATGTTCCTTATGCAGCGTATGACGCCGCAGGCGGGAATGGATCCGGCGCAGCAGCGCATGATGAACGTCATGATGCCGGGCATGCTGGGCTTCATGGCGTGGAACCTGCCCTCGGGCCTGGGCCTGTATTGGGCCGCGGGACAACTAATCGGAATTGCGCAGCAGGCCGTCATGAACCGCACGTCGCTGGGACGCGAGATGCACGAAATGATGGCGAAGCGCGCCAGAAAGAAAGAGAAATAGTGAAAAGCTCTCAGCTCTCAGCTTTCAGCTGTCAGCTAAATCATCCGTCGCGCCGCCTAAGGTGGACGCTGATTCTTGAAGAGCTTTTTCGCCGTCAAGGCTTTGGTGTACGAGACTGAGAGCTGAGAACTGAAGGCTGAGAGCTAATCCATGCCCATTACCGACAAAGTCGCCGCTGCCAAGCAAATCGGCGAATTTCTGCAAACCGTAATCGCCAACGGCGGATTCAAACTGAAATACCGGATTACCGTCGATCCGCCCATCGCGCAGAATCGCGACTGGGAACATCCGGAAATTCTGGTGGAATTCGCCGGTCCCGATTCCACTCTCCTGCTCGAACGCGGAGGCGAACTTCTGCGCTCATTTGAACTGCTTGCGCTGGAGATTCTGCATCTGCAGGGCAGCGAACACGAGAAAATCTGGTTCGACTGCAAGAATTTCCGCTCGCTGCGGATTGAAGAATTGCAGATGTTGGCGCGCACGGCGGCCGAAAAAGTACGCCGCACGGGTGACCCTTACCGCTTCGGTCCCATGTCCTCGCGCGAGCGGCGCATCGTGCATCTCGCGCTGCGCGAAGAAAAAGATTTGCGCACAGAGAGCGATGGCGAAGGCGGCCGGCGTTCCGTCGTGGTTTATCCGGGAAATTACAAACCGCCGAGATCGGCCCGGCGGTAATAGGTAGTTATCGCGCAGGCACGCCGGCCCTCAAGTAAGTCTGCGAGTGACGGCGTGAGGAGATGCGCGAAATCCAGCGCTGCGAGCGGCTTTCGTGAGGTTCCGGTATATTCACGAACAGCCCAGCCCGATCTTTCCGCGAGATACAAATTTCAAACCCCGGTTCATGCGAGTTACTCATTGCACAGTTTGTGCGGCAGTTAGTTTCTCGACACTTGACAGCGCCCGAAAATCTCGATGCGAAAAATATTTCTTCGAAAAGATTTTTGTTCCAAGACACCGACGCGGCGATTTTTTTTGTGCTACTATGCCGTTCGTCGCGTAAAGAAATTTCAGTCCGACAATTCGTATTTTAGACAGAAGCTGTTCCACTAGAACCGAATCGCATTCATACTTTCAAGATTGGATTTGTCCGGGGCATTTTCCCCGGTTTTCTGGTATTCAATAAAATGTCACTTGCCAGTTCTGCCATCATTCCGAATCCTTGGGTGCGTATCCTCGACGCACTGGAAAAAAAGGTTAACCGCCACTCCTACGACACCTGGTTGAAGCCCACGCGATACAGCCACATCAGCGACGGAGTGCTTTTCGTCCGCGTTCCCACTGCCGAGTTCCGCCAAGTGGGGGACAAGTATGCCGATCTGATTCAGGAAGCCGTCGACAATCTCAACCTCGGATACAACGACGTGAAGTTTGTCACCGCCGAGGACGATCCTTCCAACACTCCGATCCGCCACAACGGGGGGCTTTCGGCGATGGGGTCGAGCGCGCAGTTCGCCAGCCCTTCGCAGGGCCGCTTCGACTGGGATAGCGCCGCCCAGCTCAATCCGCGCTACACTTTCGACGCCTTCGTGATCGGCAGCGGCAACCAGTTCGCTCACGCCGCCTGCCAGGCAGTGGCCGAGCGGCCGTCGAAGGCGTATAACCCGCTGTTTCTTTATGGCGGGGTCGGCATGGGTAAGACTCATCTGATGCAGGCGATCGGGCACGAGATCAAGCGCCGCTCGCCGCAATCGGCGATCTGTTACGTGTCGAGCGAGAAGTTCACCAACGACATGATCAACTCGCTGCGCTACGACAAGATGATCGGCTTCCGAGACAAGTTCCGCACGGTTGATGTGCTGCTGGTCGACGACATTCAGTTCCTCGCGCAAAAAGAGCGGACGCAGGAAGAATTTTTCCATACGTTCAACGCGCTGCATGAGTCGATGAAGCAGATTGTCATTGCCAGCGACCGTCCTCCCAAGGAGCTTGCCGAATTTGAAGATCGCCTGCGCAGCCGTTTCGAGTGGGGCCTGATTGCCGATATTCAACCGCCCGATCTGGAAACGAAAGTCGCCATTCTGCAAAAGAAGGCGGAACAGGAACGCATCACGCTTCCGACGGACGTGGGGTACTTTATTGCTTCGAACATTCGCTCCAATGTGCGCGAGCTTGAAGGAGCGTTAATCCGGCTGGTAGCGCATTCCTCGTTGATTGGTGCGGAAATCACTCTCGCCTATACGCAGCAGGTGCTGAAAAATTTTATCGATTCGCAGGCGCGCAAAGTGACGATCGAATCCATTCAGAAAGCGGTGGCGGAGCAGTTCGGGCTGCGGCTGGTGGAGATCAAGGCCAAGAATAATTCGCGATCAATCGTCTACCCCCGGCAGATTGCGATGTACCTGGCCAAGCACCTGACGGAAGCGTCGTTGCCCGAAATTGGGCGTCAGTTCGGCGGTAAGCACCACACGACCGTGCTGCACTCGGTGGAAAAGATCGAAGAGCTTCGCAAGACCGATAAAGATCTGAACAGGCTGATCAATAAACTGACCGAGCAACTGAGCGCGTAGAGCGGGGAGCAGGGTTCGCAATTGCAGTGCTTTTATCGGCGGTTTTGAGCGCTCAGCCGGGCGATTCTGGCCGTCGAAAGTCTTCGCGTGTTCCATCGGGCGGTTGAATCCGCACCCTTTTCTGAGGCAATTCGCAGATTTCGCCCAATCGCCCGCCGTATCTACTGGTTTTCTTCCTTTTATATTTGATATAAGAAAAGAGCAGAACTACAGTCGGGAGACCCAAATATGCCGGTAGAAGCCGCCCCCGCCGCTGCCACTACGACGATGGAAATCACTGTCAGCAAGTTTGAATTGCTGCGCGAACTGACCGCCACGCAGGGCGTGGTCGAACGCAAGACCACCATCCCAATTCTTTCCAACTATCTTTTTGAAGCGGCCGGCGACAAGCTTTCCCTGACGGCAACCGATCTCGACTTGAGCCTGCGCACGTCGTGCACGGCAAAAGTGAAAAAAGAGGGTGCGTGTACGATTCCGGCGCGCAAGCTGTACGACTACGTCAGGCTGCTGCCCGATGCGGACATTACCATTCGCCTGTTGGAGAATCATTGGGTCAGCATTCGTTGCGGGCGGTCCAACACAAAGATGGTGGGCATGGCGAAGTCGAATTTCCCGGGGCTGCCCGTGTTTCCATCCGCGGGAGCGATCAAGATTCCCGCTGCCGTGCTGCGCTCCATGATCGCGAAGACCGGCTTTGCCATTGCGAATGAAGAATCGCGCTACACGCTGAACGGCGCGCTCATGGTGCTCAAGCCGGAGTCAATCACGATGGTGGCCACCGACGGCCATCGGCTCGCGCACATCGAGCGCACGGGAGAAAAATTTGAGGGCGTTTCGGGTGAGATGAAGACGCTGATCCCGAAGAAGGCGATGGACGAACTGAAGTCGCTGCTCGATTCGGACGTTGAGACCATCGACTTTGCGAAAGACGAGTCCACGCTGTTCTTCCGCGTGGGATCGCGCCTGCTTACGTCGCGGCAGCTCACCGGGCAGTTTCCGAATTATGAGGCGGTTCTGCCGAAGGAGATCACGAAGTCGATTCTGCTGCAGAGCGACGAATTGGGTGGGGCAATTTCGCGCGTTGCGCAATTTGCCGATGAGCGCTCGCGGGCTGTCCGCATACGCCTAGAGAAAGACGAACTGAAGCTGTCGGCGTCATCGACCGAGACCGGCGAGTCGGAGGATTCGATCGAAGTCGCTTACACGGGCGATAGCGTGTCCATCGGGTTCAACGCGCAGTATCTGCTCGATTTCATAAAGGCCGTGGGCTCGGGAGAAGTGAAACTGGAATTGAAGGATGCGCAGTCCGCCGGTCAGCTCCGCCCCGCCGAAGGCGAAGACTACAAGTACCGCTATATAGTGATGCCGATGCGCATCTGAGGTCGCTCGAGCTGGCTTTTCTGAAATGCGGATAAGTTCGGGCACCACAGGCCCTTCTATTGCGCATGACGTGCCAATGTCGCTGACCCGGCGATGCCGTAGATGCTATACTCCGTGTCCCCGCGGAGGTTGCTCATGTCTCCACAGAAGATCGTTATCCTGCTCTTCTTATTGGCTGTACCCGGCGTTGCTCAGAAAAAAGTAGCTGTCGCGAGAGCTCCTGGCACTGATTCACAATCGAAGGAATCCGCGCGCCTCCCCGTCAAGCGGGTTGTGCTTTACAAGAATGGCGTCGGCTATTTCGAGCACACAGCACGCGTGCATGGCACGCAGGAATTGAATATCGAATTTACCACCGGGCAACTCAATGATGTGCTCAAGTCTTTGACCGCGGTTGACATGGGCGATGGTCACATCTCCTCGGTCCGCTACAACTCCATTGCGCCCCTGAGCGAGCGCTTGAAGACCCTGCGCTTTCCGTTTGGGCAAGAGATTACCACTACAGAGTTTCTCAACGCTTTGCGAGGGACGCGCGTTGAAGTGCGGAACGGCGCAACGTCCGCCATTGGAAGATTGCTCAGCGTCGAGAAAAGCCGCAAGCAAGACACGCGAGGCAACTTTACCGATTTGACGGAGTTCTCCATCCTTGGCGATGCTGGAGACCTGCGCAAGTTCGAACTGAACCCTGCAACCAGCATACGTTTGGTTGAGCACGATTTGAACGAAGAGGTGGAAAAGTATTTGAACCTGGTTGGCTCCTCGCGTGCTGCCGACATACGTACCATGACGCTGACAGCGACCGGATCGGGCGAGCGCGAAATCTTCGTCAGCTACATAAGCGAAGTCCCGGTCTGGAAAAGCACGTACCGTGTCTTGATGCCCGAAAAGCCGGGTGAAAAGGCGCTGCTGCAAGGCTGGGCGGTTGTCGACAATACCATAGGCGAAGACTGGAATGAGGTTGAGTTGTCACTGGTAGCAGGTTCGCCACAGTCGTTCGTACAGAATATTTCACAGCCGTACTATGTTCGGCGGCCAGAAATCGCGTTGCCCGAGACCGCGCAGCTCTCGCCGCAAACACATGAAGCGACGATGGAGCCGTTGAATGGCCAGCTACTAGCACTCAGTCCTGGTGCTATTGGAGGCACCCTCACCGGCTTGCAAGGGTTTGTCCGCGACCCCACGGGTGCAGCGATTGCCAATGCCAAGGTCACGGTCCGCAACGAGGAAACGGGCGCTTCCCGAACCACTACCACGAATGCTGAGGGTCTCTACCGTATCGACAGCATTCAGGGCGGCAACTCTGCGCTTTTCGTGGACGCTCCTGGTTTCAAACGCTTCCAGCTGACAAGCTTTTATCTCGGGGTGGACCGTGTGAATGAGATCGATGCGCGACTGGACGTCGGTACAGCTTCGGAGACAGTAGAGGTCACTGCGGCTACTCCAACGGTGAATACGGAAACCGCGATGCTATCTCGCGAAGAGAACGAAAAGCCCGAGGCAGAGGCAAAAGGACTTGGCGACAATTTCGAATACAAGCTCAAACAAAAGATAACGATCGCGAAGAATCAGTCCGCCCTGGTTCCAATTCTGCAATCCAAGATCGAAGCGGAGAAAGTGACGCTCTGGACTGCGGGAGAGGAGAACGTACTGCGTGCGCTGTGGATCAACAACACGAGCGGCCTGACCCTCGATAGCGGAACATTCAACCTGCTTGACGCGGACGCATTTGCTGGCGAAGGAGTGCTCGAACCCATCCATCCCGGGGAACGCCGTTTGATCTCCTACGCCGTTGATCCTGCCGTTCGCATCGCAGACCGGACAAAAGAAGATCAAAAACCGATCAGCCGAGTTCTCATCTCGAAGGGAGTCATGACCTCCAGCCGGCAGTTGTGGTCGACTCACAAGTTCGTCGTTCGAAATGCCGACACAACGGACCGTCAAGTCGTAATCGAGTATCCGTTACGCGACGGCTGGAAACTTGGAGAGGGGATGAAGCCCGAGGAATCGACAGCGAAGTACTATCGCTTTCGCGTTCCTGTGCAAGCGGGACAATCCGGCGAACTTCAAGTCGAGGAGTACACGACCCAGGATGATCACTTCGAACTGACGAATGTCGATGAAGGACAGGTTAAGTACCTGACACTCCTGATTGCCGATAACCGGATTACTTCCGCCCTGCGCGATTCGCTGCAACGCATCGTGCAGAAAAAGTCCGACATTGTGGTCATTGAGAAACAATCCAGTGATAAGAAATTACAAATGGACGCAATCGAAAAGGATCAAGCGCGTCTCAGGGAGAACATGAAGGTGCTCAAAGGTAGTTCCGAAGAGCGATCCTTGACGCAACGTTACGCCCGAGAACTCGATGCTCAGGAAGACAAGCTGGCTGGCCTGCGCAAGGAGAAAGAGGACCTTGATGCCAAGCAGCGGCAGGCCGAGCAGGAATTCGAAGCAACGGTTGCGCAGGTAAGTCTCGATGAACGCTTCTGACGCGGGCGCGAGGGTTCCTCTTTACAGTTTGCGGCGAAACGCCTATATTGCCCGCCATGACTGGAACTTTCTTTTGCAATAAGTGCGGAGCGCCCAACGATGGGAGCGCTCAGTTTTGCGGGCGCTGCGGGAGTGCGATCAACCCGGCGGTTGCAGCAGCTCCGGGTGTGGATCCCCCTGCGTCTGCCACGTTCCCGCCGGCTGCGCCTGTTCCTGCCTCTGGGTATCCCGCGCCTCCCGCATATCCCGTCACTCAAGCGGGCGTGCGCTATGGCGGGTTTTGGATTCGCGTAGTCGCCGTCATTATTGATGCAATCCTCGTGCGCGTTGTGGTGCATCCTGTGGCGGCGATTTTCGGAATCGGCGGGCTTGCGGTTAGCGGCTTGGGGCTCGGCCTCGGACATGGAGTGGCATCTTTGCCGCTGCTTATCTTCGGAGGTGGAGTGCTGGCCTTGCTCACCATCGGAGCATCCTGGCTCTACGAGGCGCTCATGGAAAGTTCTTCCTATCAGGCGACGCTTGGCAAAATGATTTTTGGGATGAAGGTCACGGACGTTTACGGCAACCGCATCTCGTTCGCGCGCGCCACGGGAAGGCACTTCGCGAAAATTCTTTCCGGAATGATTCTTGGCATCGGCTTCATCATGGTTGGTCTCTCCGAGCGCAAGCAGGGACTGCATGATCTGCTGGCGGGGACGCTGGTACGGAGGTAAGAGGGCAGAGGTAAGAGGTTAGATTGCAGAGGTTAGAATCCGCATGCTCGTACCCACTGCATCTCGGTGTTAACCTCTGACCCTTGACTCTGCAATCAGCTCCGCAACGCTTACGACCGTAACGAGTGCAGCACTCCATAATCTCCCCGCTTGCTTTCCTTTAGACTAAAGAAGTCATGACTCTGCCGGTAACGCGCTTGCGCCGCTGGTTTGCCGCGATTGCGATCCTGATGATTGTGGTCGTGGCCGGGATGTACTTTTATGCGCGCTGGCGCGTGAGCCGCGCAGTACATGAAATCCCCACGAAAATCGGACTCAATATTCAGCAAACCGCCGAAGGTTTTTCGATTTCCAAGTCCGATCACGGCCGCACGCAGTTTACGGTGAGCGCGTCCAAGGCGGTGCAATTCAAGGAGAGCGGGCGCGCCGATCTGCACAACGTCAAGATCGTTGTCTATGGCAAGGACTCGAGCCGCTTTGATCAGATTGCCGGAGACGATTTTGAGTTCGATCCCAAGTCGGGCGACGTCACGGCTACCGGCAGGGTGCTCATCGACCTGGAGGCGAATCCCGAGGGCATGAAGAGCGCCGACCAATCGCCTCCCTCGCAGGCGGGGAAGCCGATTCATTTGGAGAGCGACGGACTTGTCTTCAATAAGAACACTGGCAATGCCTCTGCTAGCGGGAAAGTGACGTTTGAGACGCCGGAGGCGAGCGGGTCGGCTGTCGGCGTGGATTATGTGGCACAGACCGGCACAATGACGCTGCACTCCTCGGTAGACGTGGCAGTTCATCGGAAACAGCCCTTCCTTCTTCGTGCGGCGCACGGCGTCATCACCAAGGGGCCAGCCCAGATTGTTCTCGACACGGTGACCCTGAATCGCAAGAATCAGCGGCTGCAATCGGACCATGCCACGTTTTTTCTGCGCACTGACAACACGGTGGAGCGCATTCTTGCCGAGGGGGACGTTCAAGCCGAAGTCCGCGGCCCTTCGGACACTCACGCACGGTCGGATCAGGCTGAATTGTTTCTCACCGGGACGCGGAATCAGCTCACGTCGGCGATCTTGACCGGCCATGTTCACCTCGAGACCAGCGGCGCACAAGCGGGTGAGGGCGACGCGGGTCGGGCGACGCTCTACTTTGCCGCAAATCAGGTGCTCGAGAAAGTGCACGCGGAGAACAGCGTGCGGCTCTTCCAGAACCGCGAAACGAAAACGGCGGCGCAGAGTTCCGGGTTGCCCACGACCCCGCAACAGGTGGAGATGACGGCCCCTGCAATGGACTTCCAGGTGAGAAACGGCAATCTGCTCGAATCGGCGGTGACGAGCGGGCCACCCCAGATCCTGATTACGCAGCCGTCCACCCAGGAGAAGACGATTATTACCGCGGCGAAATTTACGGCGACATTCACCGGGAAGAATCGGCTAAGCGTCCTGCACGGCGAGCCGGATGCGAAAATTGTCGGTATCGCTGCCGGGCAGCCTGACCGGGTTTCGACCAGCCCGATCCTGGACGCAGTGTTCCAGCCGGAGGGCGGCATTTCGACGATCACGCAGGCAGGTGGGGTTACTTACGTGAGCGCCACGCAAAAAGGCTGGGCGCAGCGCGGCACATACACGGCGTCGAATCAGATGCTTGTTCTCAATGGGTCGCCACGCGTAGCGGACGGAGGGATGACCACGACGGCCGAGACGATCAGCTTTAACCGGGCAACCGGCGACGCCCTCGCCGAGGGCGACGTGAAGAGCACGTACTCCGACCTGAAGGCGCAGCCGGATGGCGCCATGCTGGCTTCTTCCGATCCGATTCACGTAGTCAGCGCAAGGATGACGGCGCATCGTTCCCCGGCGGTCGCTGTGTATACAGGCAACGCACGGCTTTGGCAGAACAGCAACGTCGTCGAGGCCCCAACGATCCAGTTCGACCGCGACCATCGCTCGCTGATCGCACAAGCCTCAGACAAACAGCGGGTGAAAACCATACTGGTCCAAGTGGATAGCAAGACCGGGAAGGCCACACCGGTGACGATCACCGCCGCGCATCTGACCTACACCGATAACGAGCGACAGGCGCTTTTTGAGGGAGGGGTGACGGCAAAAGGGGCCTCGAACGGATCTTACGCGACCATGACGTCGCGGCAGATGACGGTGTATATGGTCGCACGCGACGAGTCGCAAACCGCCCGCTCGGCTCCTGCCGCCAGTTCGGTTTCCTCGGTTGGAGGGGCGCAGGTTGAGAAGATCGTCGCCCAGGACAGTGTCGTTCTTACGGAACCGGCTCGCCGGGCGACCGGGGAC
Organism: Terriglobales bacterium; assembly: GCA_049698855.1. Taxonomy (GTDB): domain Bacteria; phylum Acidobacteriota; class Terriglobia; order Terriglobales; family Acidobacteriaceae; genus Acidiflorens. The sequence goes on along the minus strand of JBAVYO010000356.1, from coordinate 18,150 downwards.
CACCTTGTTTACACGACTGCGGATGACAAGTTTGTCCTCACGGGAAAATCCCCTAGCATTTTTGATGCCGAACGAGGCAAAATCACAGGCGATTTATTGACTTTCTACAGACACGATGATAGGGTGCTCGTGGAAGGAAGAAAGACGTCTCCGGCGGTCACGCGGACGCAAGTGGCACGATAAATGCACACTTTGGCCACCGACGAAATTGGCAAAACCTACCGGGGCCGGCGCGTAGTGAACGGAGTAAGCCTGCAAGTCCTACAGGGTGAAGTAGTTGGCCTGCTCGGACCGAACGGCGCCGGGAAGACGACATCCTTCTATGCCATCGTTGGGCTGATTCCTCCCGATACCGGGAGGGTGCTCTACGACGATGAAGATATCACTAGCGTTCCCATGTACTTACGGGCACGCGAGTATGGCATCAGCTATCTTCCGCAAGAGGCTAGCGTATTTCGCAAGCTGACGGTCGAGGAGAATATCCTTGCCGTGCTGGAAGTTCAGCCCATTTCGTGGCATGAGCGGCGCGAAAAGGCGGAACGGCTGATCGACCAGCTGGGGTTGGAGCATATCCGGCAAAACCGGGGATATGCGCTGTCGGGAGGGGAGAGGCGGCGAGTGGAAATCGCACGCTCTCTCTGCATCAACCCAACATTCATTTTGCTCGATGAGCCGTTTTCGGGGATCGACCCGATTGCCGTGCTCGATCTGCAGAAGATTATTTCCGATCTGCGAGCGAGCGGCATCGGAATTCTAATCACGGACCACAACGTCCGCGAGACGTTGTCAGTGACGGATCGAGCGTACATCATCAATGAGGGGCGGATTTTCCGATCCGGGACACCCGAGCAGTTGGGGAGCGATCCCGAGGTGCGAAGAGTTTATCTGGGTGAGAGTTTCTCATTAGTATGAAAAAGCGGTGGTCAGTGGCCGGTGGTCAGTGTATGAAGAGCAGGGCGGGCCAGGGAAAGTCGAGTTGACTAGCCACTTACCACTGCTTCCGGTTACCAAGGCGTAGAAGGATTGGACTTTCGTGACAAGCCCGAAGTGCGTGGGGCATGAGAAAGTCAGAAATGAGGAGTCAAATTGAAGAAGTAAGGTTCCCGCGATTCGATCCGCCCCCACCGATTCCCGGTTCTTCGATTTAACTTCTGATTCTAAATTTGCCCGCGAATGGGCATTGGGTCCCTAAGTAAAACATGGTTCTTCTTCAACACAGACTGAATGTCAAACTGTCGCAGCGGCAGATTCTGACGCCGGGGCTTGTCCAGATGGTGTCTGTGCTCGCGCTCAACAAGCTCGAGCTCAAGGACATGATCAACGCCGAGATGGTCGAAAATCCGGTTCTTGAAGAACTGGAAGATGCGGTTCCCATGCTCGACGACATCGGACGCCAGGAAGAGGAGCGAGACCGCCTGGCGGCGAAGTCTACTACTGAAGAGAACCCCATCACGGCGGCCGAAAAGAAGGATCCGTTCGAGGAGATCGATTTCGGCTCGTTTTTCCAGGAATATCTTGACCCGGGGTATCGCAGTTCACACGAAATGGAGGAGATTGAGAAGCCTTCATTTGAGAACTTCCTCTCCAAGCCTGGGAATTTGACCGATCACCTTCTTTGGCAGTTGGGCGCAATTTCCACGCGCCCCCCGGTACGCGAAGCGGCCGAGCTGATTATTGGCAACCTGAACGAAGACGGGTATCTGATTGCCAGCGATGAGGAATTGCTGGGAGTAGTACCGGCGGCTGCGCCCGAAGCCGATGCCGAAACCCAAGCCAAGATTGTGGGACAAGCGGAAGCATTGGGAATTGTAGCGGTGGCCGCTGCCGAAGAGCCCGTGCCCGATGCGATTTTGGAGGGCGATGGCTCACCCGTCGAAGCCCTTGCCGCGAGCGAGGGGCCGGTTCATTCACTTCAACCATTAACGGAAACAGCCGAGGCGACAGAAGCAACAGAAGGCCCGCTCGCCGACACGGTACCAGCGGCAGCGGTTTCTGTGGCAGAGGCTTGGCCGAATGCTACGGTTCCCGATGCGGCCCCTCCAGCGCCCACGGCAGCCGCCCACGGCACGTCTGCTTCCGGAACAGCAGCCGCTCCCGCGCGCACGGCAGTGAGTTTTACTCTTCCTGACCTGCACGAAGCTCTGGAGCTTGTTCGGCAGTTTGATCCACCGGGCGTTGGCTGCCGCGACCTGCGCGAATGCCTGCTCTACCAGTTGCGTGGCCATCTCCAGCAGCTGCAGCAACACCGTAACGGCAGTGGCGCCACCGAGCAGGTCATCACGGATGCAACTGCGGTGGTGGATCAGCATCTGAAGGCCATTACGCTCAAGCAGTTCAAGGAGATCGCGCGCGCAATCGGCCGCCCGCTTGAGGCGGTGCAGGCCGCACTCGACTATATCCGCACGCTGGATCCGCGCCCCGGTCTGCAATATAACAAGACCCCCGCGCGTCTGATCGAACCCGATGTTGCCTTCGTGAAGCATGGCGACGAGTGGCTGATCATCATGAACGATGAGGACATGCCACAGCTGCGCCTGAATCCTGCCTATAAGCGGCTGCTGACACGCGACGGCAACGACCGCGAAACGCGGAGCTACGTCAAGGATCGGTACAAGTCGGCCATCCAGCTGATCAAGAACATTGAGCAGCGCAAGCAGACCATCACCAAGGTCTGCTATTCGATTGTGGCGCGCCAGCAGGATTTTCTGGAGATGGGAATCGATCATCTGAAACCGATGATGATCAAGGAAGTGGCTGAAGAGATTGGCGTGCATCCTTCCACGGTGAGCCGCGCGGTCGCGAACAAGTATGTGCACACGCCTCAGGGTGTTTTCGAGTTGCGCTACTTTTTCTCCGAAAGCGTGCAGGGCCCGGAAGGCGGTGGGACGTCGCTGCTGATCTTGAAGCGGCGGGTGAAGAAGCTGATTGAAGAAGAGGACTCAGCCCGGCCGCTGACTGACGAACAGATTACGCGTATTCTGCAGTCCCAGGGAATCAATGTAACGCGGCGCACGGTGGCAAAGTATCGCGAAGACATGAAAATTCCGAGTACGCATCAGAGAAGAGTGAAAAAATAAGTCAGAAGTAAGAAGTCAAATTGAAGAAGTAGAACCAAACCGCTCCAGGTTTCACTTCTGCAATTTGACTTTTGATTTTTAACTTTCGTGGAGGTGGCTCGATGAACGTGGAGTACACCGGCCGTCAGTATGAAATTCCTTCTTCCATCCGCAAAGAAGTCGAAACTGGACTGAACAAAATCCGCAAAATCCTGGGGGACCGCTTCGAAACCAAGGTGGTCCTCGCCGTGGAAAAACGTCGTAACAAAGCTGAGATCACGATCAATCCGCCGAACGGCCCGATTGTGGGCGTGGCGCAGGCCCATGACATGGCCGCGGCGGTTAACAGTGCGCTCGACCATTTGCACAAGCAGGCGCTGAAGTATAAGACGAAATGGCTGAGCAAAAAGCGCAAAGCCGTCAAGAAGTTCAACGGGCAGGAAGCGCCAGATAGCATTGAGGCAGCACTCGGCCTCGACGAAAGCACGACCGTTTCGGTCATGGTTCACAAATTTCCGTCGGTTGCCAAGACCACTGAAGTCCATCTGGTGCGATCGGCCGATTCGGTGGCACTTCGCCCGATGACTCTGGAAGAGGCCATCAAAGAAGCGCATTTCCGTGATCGAGATGTCTTCGTGTTTCGCGATCCCAAGGGCAAGCTTATGGTGCTGCACCGCAAGCGGGATGGGAAGATGGAGCTGATCGAAGCGCCTTAGAGCCGTCAGCTCTAGAGCTGTCAGCTTTCAGCCATCAGCTACCAGTTTTCAGGAAACCTAAGTATCACCGCTAAGACGCAAAGAGCGCCGAGAAACCCAAGACGAGGTTTTTCTCGGCGCTCTCTGCGTCTTAGCGGTGAAGAAAGGTTTTAGACGACTCCGGTTACATCCTGGGCCCAGGTTAGCGAGTGAAGCCACGCGGCGGCGACTTCTTCATGGGGAAGAGCGAGAGATTGAGCCAGTTCGGCCGACTCTGCCCATTCGCCGGATTCCTGGGCCAGCATGAGCTGATAGAACGGCCGAAGGCCGCTTGCCTGACCCAGTAATGTGAGCTTGATATCGCTCTCGACGGGAAGCTGATCGAGAAGCTTGCTCATCTCGATCTCGAGAATTACATCCATCATGGAGAGCAAGCCCATCAGGAAGAGGTCCTGATTCGAGCGTAGCCGTGGCGAAAGCAGTTCGCAGAAGCGGGCCCGCGTCAGCGCCATCAGCAGCAGTTCGCTGCATCTTTGTTCGGCCGCGCCTACTGCGACTACCAGGCGAGTCCAGCGGCGCAATTCACGCTCGCCCAGGATAGCCATGGCATGGCGAACGGATTTGATTTCGAGGGAGAACCCAAATACAGGTGAATTCAAGTAGCGCAGGAGGCGGTAGCAGATGGCAGCGTCCTGTTTGAGAGCGTTTTCCAGTTCACGGAGATCGAGTTCCGAACGCGAAATCAGTTCGAGCAAGCGCAAAAGCCGAAGCCGGTCGGCGGGAACTTCCCGGCCCACGATTAATTCCGGCTTACAAAAGAAATATCCCTGGAAGTATGAAAATCCCTGTGCGCAACTTTGGTGGAATTCCTGGGGAGTTTCGAGTTTCTCCGCCAGCATCTTGCATTTCGCCGACCCGAAGCGGCGTATCAGCCCAGCGCACTGTTCCGGAGGCGTTGCCTGAATGTCGACTTTGATGATATCGGCGAGGCCAGAGAGCGGTATGCGCGGATCGTTGGGTGTGAAATCGTCGAGCGCGATCAGATACCCGGCCTCTTTGAGCCGTTTGCAGGCGGCGATGACGCGGTCTCCCGGCTCAACGGTCTCCAGGATCTCAACCACGGCCTGATTCGGCGGCAGCAGCGTAATCAGATCCTTTAGCAGGACATCGCGTGTGCAGTTCACAAAGGCGCGGGAGTTGTTGCAAAGAGTGTTTAGGCCAAAAAGCAGCGAGCTATCGAGGGTGGCGCGGGAGGCCATTTCAGGATCGGCATTGAAATAGTCTTCCATCCCATTTCGAAAAAAAAGTTCATATCCGAACAGTTTTTGCGCGCGGTCAAGAATCGCCTGCCGGGCAACGAAACGTTGGCCGGGAACGGCGATTGAACTGACGGCAGGTGCCGTCGCGGCGGCGGTGTCGGGGTTCACAAATGGTCAATCGGCTTGAGACAGCAAAACTTCAGCCGGAGGCTGGGGTGCGGGGAGTGTCTTTCTTAGTGCTTTGGTGTGGAAAACTAAAGTTTCTTCCCCCTTGCGCAGACGCGGGTTTCCTGAGTAACATCAGTTGTTCCCTGAGAGGCCTTGTTTCTTGCAGGCCGTATGCGCCGTAGCAAACTCCAGGCGCGAATACAACGTGAGTATCGATCTCAAGCAGCATCCAGCCGAAGTGGGGTTCGCTCAGCCGACTGCGGGTATCTAGCAGTTAGTGGTATCGCGCCGTCTTGGGCTTAAGGGAAGACGAAACATCAAGGACTGGGTCTTCGCGATCCAGGCCGGGGATTTACAAGAGAAAAACCTATGAATGCAGGTCCCGCACACCCCTCCTCAGGAGGAGGGAAGCATAGACGGCGCCGTGGGCGTCGTTCCCAAAAACGCCCTGTCGGCGGTGGAACTGGCCGTGTTCGCCAGGAGCACCAGGGCATTTTTACAGCGCCGATGGATCATAGCTATCGCGCCAATCTCAATGGCGGCGACAACGGCCACAAGGGCGCGCGCCGCCCAGGCTTTTCGGCCGCCTACCCGGTCGGGGAGCCAGAGCCGCTTCCCGCACCGCCTGAGGACGCGGCTTCCCGTGTCTTCGCCTTTGTCGAAGATTTGTTTTTCCTCAGCAAGATTCAGGACACGGGCCGCAAGATGAATGTGAAGGTCGAGTTTGTGAAGACCGAGAAAGATCTCAACGACCGTCTGAGCAATGGCGAGGAAAAGCCGTCTCTGATTATCTTCGATCTCAACAACGCCAACGCCAAGCCGCTGACGCTGATCCCCAAACTGAAGAGCAAGCTGAAAAAGGGAACGTCGATTATCGGTTTCCTCTCGCATGTGCAGGGAGATCTGAAGCAAAAGGCTCACGAAGTGGGTTGCGATATGGTGCTGCCGCGCTCGGCGTTTTCGCAGAATCTGCCGCAGTTGCTGCGCCGCCATGGCGCGAGTGCAGAAGCTGCCGCCGCAGACTAAATTGGGGAAGAAAAAGTCTCGCGCGTGCCCGCGACTACAAGCTCGCATTGCGCGGCAGTCAAACACCAGTCGCCAAGGCTGACGTTCGCCGTGACAAGTCAGGGTTCACCATGTCCGACTCTTGGCGGCTTCCGACAACTGGTTTCTGACTTCCGGCTTCTGACTGATACAATTTCGCCGTGTTCCCAACGAAATTCTTGATTGCAATCCTGGCTGCATGGGTGGCGATGGCCGGTGCTCAACAACAGCCTTCCGCCTCGCAGCCGCGGGTCAAGGTGAACATGCTCAATGTGTGTTCGCCTTCAGCCGACGACCAGAAGGAACTCTCGGCCGCGCTGACGAAGGTGCCGGCCAAGCCAATATTTGCCAAAGATTACGAAGTAGCGCGCGGCAGCTCGACGTTAGATCCGAACGCGCCTCTGCCCGGCATGCCAAACCTGCCTTCCGATGCCGCCGCGGCAGCCAACTGGGTGCGGGTTCGGCGTGAGTTTCCCGACGGCGTTCTCTTTGGCAGTGTTCAATATTCGTTCAGCGTGGATGCGGAAAACATGGTGGAAACGCTGGTGCTGCGGGTGCGCGATCCCAAAGACCTTATGGAAGTTGCCATAGAGGACAGTGCTTCCGCGGTGACTTCCGCCAGCGCGATGCTCTCCGCCGACACGCCCGCCGCGCGCGTGAAACTGGAGCGGTTCGGAAAGTCGTCGGTGGTGCTCGCCCGCTGCCCGGCGGCGGAAGGGCGGCCGGCGCCGGATCAAAGCGCCTATGAAGCGATTTTCCGCAGTGCATCGTCGATCCTGAATCGCTATCGGGATGCGCTGGGTGTTCGCCGGATGGTGCCTCAGGAACTCGCGCGCATGGGCGTGGGAGGCGTAGCGAAGGGGACAGCAAGCAAGGGGAAGACTCCCTGATTTGATCGAGGCTCGGCGGTCTGCGACTAAACTGGTTTCACGGAATCTAATAAGCGTTTATTTCGATAACTACTATGGATATTCGCAATGTTGTAATCATGGGCTCGGGATGCGCGGGGCACACGGCTGCGCTTTATTCGGCTCGCGCCAATCTCAAGCCGCTGGTGCTGGAAGGCCACGAGCCCGGCGGACAACTTTCGATGACGACTCTGGTCGAGAACTTTCCCGGTTTTCCCGATGGCATTCAGGGGCCGGAACTGATCGAAAACATGCGCAAGCAGGCCTCGCGCTTCGGGACCGAGTACCGCATAGGACATGTTTCCAAAGCCGATCTGAGCAAACGGCCCTTCGAGCTGACGATTGGCAAAGACGTGATTCAAACCCGCACACTGATCATTGCCAGCGGAGCCTCGGCGCGGTGGCTGGGCTTGCCAAGCGAGCAGGCGTTGATTGGCCACGGCGTTTCCTCGTGCGCGACTTGCGACGGATTCTTTTTCTCCGGCAAGGAAATTGCGGTGATTGGCGGCGGCGACTCGGCGATGGAGGAAGCGACATTTCTAACGCGGTTCGCCAGCAAAGTAACACTTATTCATCGCCGCGAGCAGTTTCGCGCTTCGAAGATCATGCTTGACCGCGCGCGCGCCAATCCGAAAGTTGCGTTCCTCACTGACACGGTTGTCGACGATGTGCTCGACGTCGGTAAAAAAGAGGTTACTGCCCTGCGCCTTCGCAACTTGAAAACGGGTGAGAGTTGGGACTTCCCGGCCAGTGCCATGTTTCTCGGCATTGGGCACATTCCCAACGCGAAGATGTTTGCCGGGCAACTCGAAACCGATGCCGATGGCTATCTGGTCACACACAAAAACGTGTTCACGCGCGTGCCGGGTGTGTTTGCCTGCGGCGACGTACAGGATCGCCGCTATCGGCAGGCGATTGCCGCGTCCGGTTCCGGATGCATGGCCGCGCTCGAAGTAGAGAAATTTCTGGAAGAAGAAGGACACTGAGGGCGAGGGTGTCAAAGCATTCTGTCAGCGCAGTAGGATTTTCTTCTTCGTTGCTATCGGCAGAGTTTCGCAGGCTGTTCGTATTACTAGTCGCGGTGCGCGGCCGCGAATTTTCATGAGATAAGGCACGGTTCGCTTCGGGTCATACTTCGCCGATTCCCGCAGCAACCAGCCCAGGCCTTTTTGGACCATATCGTCTTCATCGCCCAGCAGCGTTTCGGATAGGCGCATGATTTCAGGGAAAAACATCTTCTCCCGCGTGCCCCGGATCAGCGCCACGCAAGCTGCGCGACGCTGCCAGCGATTGCGCGACTTGGCCCAGCGGAAGACCTCGCGGCTGCGTGCGGGCTTCGCAATGAGCATGGGCGCCAGCACACCGTGCACCAACGCATCGTGATCGGCCCAACTGCTGATGCGGTCGAGCCAGGACGCGAAAAGACGAAAGTCTTTTTCGCCGAGCAGGTCTGTCTCGTTCTCCAGCAAAAAGACGGCGAAGACTTTTTCTTCCAGGACTCGCCCGGAGAAAAGCTGGTCGGTAACCTGCACCAGGAACTCCATCCCCATTTCACGGACAACGCTGCGCCGCATGCGGACAGCCACCTTGCGAAGTTCAGCGGTGTACCATCCGCGCGACTTCACTACTTCCTTGAAAAACACCTGCACTTCCTGCGAATGCGGCGCAGAGCCGCCATCGCGCAGAACGCGCCGGATGTGATCGGCAATATATTGCGGTGTGATTTTTCGCTCGGGCATGATCTTGTCCTGTGCACAGTGGTGCGCGGGGTGTAGCGCCGGCGTCTCGCCGACAGTCCGGCGGGTGTCCTCGCCCGCCGCTTGTCTCTGCTCGGGCCGGAACGTGCTAGCTCGAAGACGCGCCGCTCGATCTCACCGTCTTGTCATAAACCCACAACAGAAGTGCAGTCACCATGCCGACTGCCGTTACGGTCCACCAAATGCGCGCGGGCTGGTGCTGTACTTCTCCAAAGTGGTGAACGACGGTTCCGCCGAACCAGCCGCCGATCAGCGAGCCGATGCCGATGGGAAGGAACGCGAAGCCCATGTACGTACCCTGCTGGCCTGGAGGGGCGAGCCGCGAAATGTATTCGTAATAGCGCGGCGACATGATGATTTCGCCGAGCGCAAGCACGAACAGCGACAAGATCGCGCCGCAAACGGTTGGCCAAAAGGCGAGAATCAACCACGACGCAGACGTAATCACCGTTCCCAGAATCACGGCTTGAAACGCGGGAATCTTGCGCGTCAGATAGTTGATGACGAGCGTTAGGCAGATCACGGTGAGGCCGTCGGTCACGAGAATCATTTCCACGTCCGAGCCGGAATTGATGTAGCCGTGAATGTATCCCGGCAGGGAGATGTACTGCTGCCAGAAGACGACCCAGTATCCGGTGAAGAGAACCAGAAACCACATGAAGCGGCTAATGCCCGCGAGCACGAGCACCAGCAGTGCGACCCAAAGCCACCAGGGATCCGCGAGAGCAGGATGGAAGAGCGCGAATATCTTGAGCGCCAGAGCGATCGCCAGCACCGGCAAGACCAGCCGCGCGTTACCCAACACCACGCAGAAATTTCGGGCGACCGTGGCGACCGACGGCGGAGGTGCGTCTCCGGCTTTGCGCGGCTCGCGAAAAAACAGCAGCACGACAAAGAACATCAGGAAGACGCTGAACGCCGCCACACGATAAACGCCTTCCACTCCCAAGTGGCGATGGGCCCACGAGGCAAAATAAGGACCGGCCGCCCCGCCAATGTTGACCATCGTGTAATAAATCGAATAGCCGATGGAGCGGACGTTTTCCTTGGAAGCGCGCGCCGTGGTGCCGACCACGCAAGGCTTCACCATGGAAATACCGAGCGCGGGCAGCGCGAGAATTACGCCGACAAACAAAACTGGCGGCACAGCATTGCGCACCGGCGCAAGCCACGTTGCACCAATCGATCCGATCAGGAAGTACGCGATTGCCAGAATGAGATACGCAGTAGAAAGCGCGCGCCGGAAGCCGATGCGGTCGGCGACTGCTCCGCCGAAGATGGCAAGAAACCAGACCATGCCGCCAAAGATGCCAGTCAGCGTGCCCGTCTGCTCGGTCGAAAAATTCAGCCGCTCCTGTAAGTACAGCGCGAGCGAGGCGAATGCGCCGTAATAGGAGAGCCGCTCGAAAATCTCGGTAATATTGGCGATCCAGAAAGGGCGTTCGAATCCGGTGCGAATTTCCTGCAAACGTTCGGAAAAGGTCAAAAGTAGCTCCTGATCATTCGCCAGAACAGTGCCGGAAACTTGCCGGCGATTGCGAGGGCGTCGCGCCCTCGCGCACGGAGCGGCGCTACACTCCCAATTGGCGGCGTATCTCCTCGGCCGATAGCCCGGCCACACAGATCACTTTATTCCGGCTAGCCTGGCCGGCTGCAATAGTAACGGAGGAACGCGGAACCTTCAAAAGTTTTGCGAAGAATTCGATGCAGGCTTCGTTGGCTTTGCCATCGACGGGAGGAGCTGTCAGCGCGACTTTGAGCGCATCGCCGACCTCGCCGGTAATGGCGTTCTTCTTCGCGCGGGGATGAACCCTCACTGCGAAGGTGACGCCGTTTGGCGAGTTTTGAATGGCTACCATCGAAAAGCGATAACTACGGAGGGCACGGAGGAAAGCGCTGCTTCCTAATCTGGTTTTTTTCTACGTTTCCCCGGCTCGCTCCCTTGGCTATCGTTATTGCCTTTCCCCAAAGATTGCTGTGCCTATGCGGACGCAGGTTGATCCCTCTTCGATGGCGACCTCGAAGTCGTGTGACATGCCCATCGAGAGCACGTCCATGGAAATCACCGGCAGATGGCGAGCCGCGATGCGATCTCGAATCTCGCGAAGCCTGCGAAAATGGGGGCGTGCGCCTTCGGGATCGTCGGAGTACGGCGGAACTGTCATCAGGCCGCGGATTGCGAGACTCTTCCATTGCGGCCCGGCGAGGAGAATACGCTCTAGCTCTTGCGCCTCTTGTGTGACACCGCTCTTCGCCTCTTCGCCGCCCACATTGATCTCGATGAGCACGGGCAACGTCTTGCCTGCCGCTTCGGCTGCCGCGTTTAATTTGTCGGCGAGTTTTATCGAATCCACCGCGTCGACGGCACCAAACAACTCCGCGGCCTTCGCGGCTTTGTTGGACTGCAAATGGCCGATCAGGTGCCACTCGGCATCCTTCAAATCAGCCAAAGCGCCGGCTTTTCCGGCGAACTCTTGCACGCGATTCTCGCCGAAGACGCGAATCCCGGCCGCATACGCTTCGCGAATCGACTCGATAGGGAACGTCTTGCTGACCGCCATCAGCGCAATTGAGGATGGATTTCGCGCGGCGCGGTCGGCGGCTTTGGCGATGCGCTCGCGGATCGACACGACATTTTCGGCGACGGACACCAAGAGGATTTAACCACAGGGGACACAGAGGAGCACGGAGGAATTACAAAAAAAGTCAGATTGCTTTAAGGAAAAGCCCAGCCGCGCACGACCGGGTTTCACCTCTGCAATCTGACTTCTAACTTTCTGAGATCCCTCTCTTCGCTCGGGATGACGGCGCGCGGCTCCCGCTTTGCTCACCTCCGCGCAACCGCCGTCACATAATTGCCGTCGGCGGCGCCGGATCTTCCGGACGGCCGGCGTTTGCCAGCGGCACGCGGATCATCACGATTGCGAGTATTCCCAGCGCGATGAGTGCCACAATGAACGGAGGCGTCCATTGGAACAGCGTGACATCATGGCCGGAGCCCACAAGACTGGCGATCACTAAGCCGCACAAAGCTTCGCCGGCAATCAGGCCGGAGGCGGTCAGCACGCCGGCGTTTTCCACGCGCGCTTTTTGCGCATCGTTGTAGCCCCGGCGGTCGCGCAGTTTGTCGGTGATCCAGCGAATAATTCCGCCGACGAAGATTGCGAACGTGGTCCCCAGCGGCAGATACATGCCCACGGCAAAGAGCATCACGCTCTTCACTTCGATCATGATCATGCCCAAGCCCAGTAGGATGCCGACAATCACCAGCGGCCACGCCATGTCTCCGCCAACGATGCCCTTGGAGAGCATCGCCATCAGGCCGGCCTGAGGAGCAGGCAACGCCGCACTGCCGAAGTGGTATGCCTTGGCGAGAATCGCGATCGGAAAGAACAAAACCAGCGACGCAACCACAATGCCGAGCAGATCGCCGATCTGCATCTTGGAAGGCGTGCCTCCAAGAATGTGGCCGACCTTCAAGTCCTGCAACATTTCGCCGGCTACGGCAGATGAAACGCAGACCACGGCGGCGACTCCCAGAACTGCTGCCACGCCGCCTGTACCTGAAACACCAAGAGCGACCATGAGCAGCGCGGCAATCACCAGCGTGCAAAGCGTAAGGCCCGACACGGGATTATTCGACGATCCGATCATGCCGACGAGGTTTCCAGAAACGGCGGCAAAGAAGAAGCCGACGATGATCATGACGCCAGCCGCGACCAGCGAACCAGCGAGCACGCGCGAATGAGACAATCCCCCGGCACCGGAGATGAAGTAGTGGTAGAGCAGAAACATGGCAACGAACACGACGACGATCCCGGCAAAGACGGCCTTGGCGGGCAGATCCCGTTCGGTGCGATTGGTGGCGGCGTGCACGGTTGCGGATTTCTTCAGATCTGAAACGGCGCGCCCCATGCCGAGCGCGAGCTGCTTGCGCATTTTAAAGAGCGTGTAGGACGCTCCGACGAGCATGCCTCCGACGGCAATCGGCCTCACAATCGAAAAATAAATCGATTGCGCCAGCAGCGGCCACGCGATGGATTGTCCCGCCGGCAGGCCTGCCTGAATGTATGGGCCAATGGTAAAAGTGAGGAGTGGAACCAGCAATCCCCAGGCGAGTACGCCGCCGGCAAAGTTCAACGCTGCCAGTCTTGGGCCGATGATGTATCCGACGCCGAGATACGCCGGGCTGACATCGGGCGCGGTGAAAAGGGTTGCGCCGCCAGTGATTGTGGTGGCGACGTTCGGATTGGTGCTCGTGCGCAGCAGTAGCTTCTTTCCAAGATTGCCGATGGTGACGTTGAAGACGTTATTCGGGCTAAATACATTGACGGCGCCCAGCAGGTACATGAAGCCGCCGAATCCCATGTTGGCGAAAAGAATCTTCGCGGCGGTCGATCCTTGCTGGCCGGCTTTGTGAATTTCCGATGCGGCGACAGACTCGGGGTATGGAAGATCGGGATCTTCGACCATCACGCGGCGCAGAAGGGTAACGAACAAAATCCCCAGCGTGCCGCCGATCATCATCAGCGCCACTGACTTCCAATATTCAGGTGTGCGCCAATCGGGCGACAAAGCAGGCCATAAATCGGCCATGACGAAGGCCGGGATGGTGAAGATCGCTCCAGCCGCGACCGACTCGCCGATCGAGCCTACCGTTCGCGCAATATTTTCTTCCAGCAGCGATCCCTTCATCAACCGCAAAAGCGCCATACCAATGACTGCTGCCGGATAGGTGGCCGCAATCGTCATTCCGGCTTTCAAGCCCAGGTAGGCGTTCGCCGATCCGAGCACGCCGGTTAAGACCAAGCCGATCAGCACGGCTCGAAAAGTAAATTCCTTCATTTCCATTGTTTCGGGAACGTAGGGGCGATGCTTGCGGGGGCTTTCAGAACTTGGTGTAGTAGTAGTGCTCATGAATTCCTCGTATTCGGAGTCGTTTTCATACGCTAGTCACATTAGCAGATCGACGGCGCACCTTGCCACGCCAAATGCCCGCTTTACAAGGACAAGGGATCACCTGTTCATTGAAAATCTGGGCAAGCCGGAGACGCTGCATTGCGCGCGACCTAAAGACGCGGCTATACTGTGCCTAGTAAGACTGATTTGTTCGCCCGGTGCGGCCTTGACCGGCACCGGGTGCGGAGGCCGTCTTCAGCAGTACTGGCTTTCGAATACGGGTTGTCCGGCCCGCAGCCGCGACCCCTCAGGTCGCGAGCTGGGCAGAGCAGGCTGCTGCCAGCGTTTTTTTTACGTTTTTTCCCGCCGATTGCCGCATTTGTGGATCCCCGCTGCTAACGATTTCAAGGCTTCCCGTCTGTGTGGATTGTCTCCACTCTCTTCGCCCGGTGACTGGCCGCTTGTGCTCCATCTGCGGCGAGGCGCTGGCGTATGCCGCTTCCGCGGACCTAGAGGAAAGCGCCCGATGCGGGCTTTGCCGGCTTGTCCCGCCGCGGTTCGAACGCGCGGTTGCCTATGGCAGCTATGAAGGCGCATTGCGCGATCTTGTGCACCTGCTCAAGTTTGGCGAGGTTATGCCGGCGACGCAAGTTTTGGGATGTCTGTTGGCCGAGGCGATTGTTGCACTCGAACCATCCCTGCCTGCCGGGACGATCGTGGCCGTGCCGGTCCCGTTGCATGCGAACAAGCAGTCGCAACGTGGTTTCAATCAGGCGGAACTGATCGCTCGTGCGGCGCTCAAGCGGCTCTCACGCGCCAGCCTGGGAGAAAATAGATTCACGCTTTCCGCGCACGCCTTGACGCGGGTGCGCGATACCGGAAGCCAGATCGGACGCTCTCGCGAGCAGCGCCTGCAGAATTTGCGCGGTGCTTTCAAGGTCGCGGATGCAACGTCGATCGCGAATCGCAACGTCTTAGTCATTGACGATGTCTACACAACCGGCGCCACGGCATCCGAGTGTGCACGCGTTCTTCGCCGCGCCGGTGCGGCGAAAGTCTGGGTAGCAACCGTGGCACGCACTATGCGGGAATCGAACATAGTCGCGAAAGAGTTTTTGCAAGGCCAGAATGCGGACCTCAGCCGCGAGCAGGAAGAAAACAGGCTTAGCAGGGCGGCAGCTCAAGGGTAACGATCATGTCGTTGCGTATGCACAATTTCGGTGGAAGCTGGCAGCCGCAGGCGCCGCCCGGAATACTTGCTGCCGGCATGCATCAGGAAAGCGATGGCTACGCGCTTCATCAGCCGGTGCTGGTGCTTAACGCTTCGTATGAGCCGATCAACGTCTGCGCCGCCCGCCGAGCCATCATTCTGGTGCTCAAGGGCATCGCCATGACCGAAGAGGAGAATGGACACTTCCTGCACGCCGCTCGCGTCGCAATGCGAGTGCCCTCGGTGATCCGTTTGCTCGAATACCGCCGCATTCCGCACCAGTCGCGCGCTTTGTCGCGGAAGAATATTCTGCTGCGCGACCGCAACACTTGCCAATACTGCGCGACAACGCTGCCATCGAGCGAACTCACGCTTGACCACGTCATCCCCCGCTCTCGCGGAGGTCTCTCCACCTGGGAGAATCTTGTCGCCTGCTGCCATGCCTGTAATCGGCGCAAGGGCAATCATCTGCCGCACGAAGCCAACATGCGCCCCATGCGTGAGCCACGCTCGTTCAACCTCCACACTTCGCGTCACATCATGCGGCTGATGGGGCGGAGCGACGATAAGTGGAGAAAGTATCTGTTCTATTAAAGAGTGCAAGTTCCGGGGTCGGCGAGACTCAGGAAAGGCTTGCTCCGTTACGGCACTCTCTCCACCGTGTAATAGAGTGCACAACCACGGCAGAATGAGGTCGCTATCGCGATATTTCCTTGATTGAAACGTTTCAATCGCAGTATACTTTGACTCGGTTCACCTCGAATTTGCTCACTGCCTATCCCCGAGCGCAGCGATTCGGTAGCACATACCGCACTTCAACGAAATGAAATGCTCCAAGAGTTTGTGATTATTCCGATGAAAGGACTTATATGAGAGTTCGTTTTGAACACTCGCAAAGCTCCATCCGGTTGGCAATGGCGATGTTGGCCGTTCTCGGTATCCTATGTGTGAGCGGCCAGGGCGAGGAGCGGACAAAAGCATCGATTCCTAAGCCGCCGAAGCGTATCGTTGGCGATTACAGCTGGTCGAGCAAGTATCAGACACCGCCCTACACGGCGAAGCAGATTCCTTATTCCAAATTGACGCATATTATTCACTTCGGCGTCGGCATCGAAACTGACGGCTCGGTCTACGCTGCCGACGGCTTTCTCGAACCCGATCTCATCCGCGAAGCACATAAGAACGGCGTCAAAGTACTGGTGGCTGTCTGCAGTAACTTCGCTCCGGTGGATAACAATCCGGATTTGACAGCCACGTTCGTTGCCAACCTGTGGACGTTTGTCAACAAGTACGGATACGACGGAGTAGACGTTGACTGGGAATTTCCCGCTATCGAGGGTAATTCCTTCTTCAATCTGATGACGGCTTTGCGGGCGACGTTTCCTTCCCCGACCTACGTAATTTCCGCGGATATGCCTTCCTGGCTAGGCCCTGGCAATGCGTTTGGCGTCCCGCAGGTAGACGGGTATCTCGATTTTTTCAACATCATGATGTATGACTGCGCCGGACCGTGGACTGCGGATGGGCAACTGAATTCGCAGATTTTTTGGGATGCCAGCGATCCCGACCCATGGGAGTGCCAGCCCGGCGGCGCCGCTAACGAGGCCATTGCCGACTTCCTTCAGGCAGGGGTCGAGCCATCGCAGCTCAACATGGGCACGCCGTTTTATGGATACGTTTACTACAATGTAAGTCAGTTATGGGGGGCGTGCCCCAACGCCAGCCATACAAAGGACGGCAATTGCGATAGCTATGTATGGGCACAGAACTACGGGACCTACTTTAAGCAGCGGATCAATAAGAAAGGCTGGGAGACGTTTTACGATCCGGTTGCGATGGTGCCGTATATGTTGAAGACAGATGGAGGGCCAGGTTTCATCACCTACGATGATGAATTCTCGACTTACTATCGGGTCTGGTACTCGGATTGGCAGGAGAATCTGGGTGGTACTTTCACGTGGACTCTCGATGCGGACTACGACGGCCAGTCGCAGGACTTGCTCGATCAGATGTACGCGGCTAGTCTGACGCCGGTCAACTGATGTGTTGAAGAAAAGGCGATGTGTCAAAGATGTACGCGATGAAAGGACTTGTATGATAATTCGCTCTCAGCACGCGAAAACCTGTATCCGTTTGGCGATGGCGATGTTGGCCGTTCTCGGTATCCTATGTGTGAGTGGACAGGGCGAGGAGCGGACAAAAGCGTCGATTCCCAAGCCGCCGAAGCGTATCGTCGGCGATTACAGCTATTCGAGCAAGTATCAGACTCCTCCGTACACCGCGCAGCAGATTCCGTATTCCAAATTGACGCACATTATTCACTTCGGGGTCGGCTTCTATTCCGACGGTTCGCTCTACGTTGCCCCTGGTTTTCTCGAACCCGCCCTCATTCAAAAAGCGCACGAGAACGGTGTCAAAGTGCTGCTGGCTGTCGGCGGCCCCTTTAGTGACTTTGATGACGACCCGAGTGCGATGACCGCGCTGGCAGGCAACCTGTGGACCTTCATCAGCGAACACGGATACGACGGCGCCGACTTCGACTGGGAGTATCCCACGGCGGAGGAAGCCGGCACTTTTTACAACCTGATGGTGGCGGTGCGATCGATGTTACCCAGTCCGCAGTACCTGATTTCCGTCGATGCCGCACCGTGGGGTGGCGCTGGATACGACATTCCCCAGGTGAATCCCTTTCTCGATTACTTCAACATCATGCAGTATGACTGCGCTGGCCCGTGGACTCAGGACGGGCAATTGAATTCTGAGATTATTTGGGATCCGAGTAATCCCGATCCGTGGGAGTGCCAACCTGGCGGCGCGGCCAACGAGTCGATCGATCTTTACGTGCAAGCTGGCGCCGCCCCGTCACAACTCAACATGGGCACGCCTTTTTACGGATATTACTATGCGAATGTCAGCCAACTATTTGGGGAGTGCTCCAATGCCAGCCACACGAGGGACGGCAACTGCGATTCCACTGTTGCAACAGAGAATTATGGAACCTTCCTCAAACAGCGGATCAACAAAAGAGGTTGGCAGACATTATACGACCCGGTCTCGCTCGTGCCCTATATGTTGAGAGTAAATGGAAATCCAGGCTTCATCACTTACGACGACGAGTTTTCGACTTATTATCGCGTATGGTTCGTAGATTGGC
>JBAVYO010000355.1:0-6000 GCA_049698855.1 Terriglobales bacterium | reverse complement strand
AGTGGATGCATACACTTCGGCATTAAAAATGCAAATCACAAAGTGGACTTAAGCCCCAACTGGCTTTTATCGCTTACGGAGACGGGATGCGGCGCGCAGGTGGGTTTTCTCTCATCGAACTGCTGGTTACGGTCGCGATTATTCTAATCATCGCGGCGCTGGCAATCCCTAGCTTACTCAGCTCAAGGATAGCGGCTGACGAATCGGCAGCGGCCGCGTCGATTCGGCTGTTGAACAGTGCACAGATTACTTACAACTCAACATACCCAACCGTAGGCTATGCAAATTCACTGGCCGCCCTGGGTGGCTCAAGCTGCACTCCACCGAGCTCGACGAGCGCATGCATCATCGATTCGGTGCTGGCCTCAGGGGCTAAGAGCGGATATAGCTTCAGTCTGCCCTCCGCCAGTGCGACCGGCACGCCCGTTTCTACTTATCAGTTCATCGCCAGCCCAGTGCTAACGAACTATTCTGGAAGACGTTATTTCTGCTCCTATGCCGATGCGGTTGTGCGGTTTAACTACACGAGCATTACGACCTGCGACGGCACGGTATCGCCGCTGGATTAGAACGAGTTAGAGGGTTACGTGCAGGACAGAATCGGTCCGTCAAAGTGCTTACTTTCGTAACCACTACCCCATACTTACCCGGCCACCACCGAAAACGCCGCTTTTATAATCGGTTAGTGGAACTTTCCACAGTGGCCACAGCTACGAATCTACAGCCATGGCAGCGATTAAAATTCTGGAACTTGAAAAAACCTATCGCGTAGGCTTTTGGCACAGACGGCCAAAGCTTGCGTTGCACCCACTCTGTCTGACAATCGAGGAAGGAGAGGTGTTCGGCTTCCTCGGCCCGAATGGCGCCGGCAAAACCACGACTCTCAAGCTCTTGATGGGCCTGGTACCTCCCACGGGAGGGACGGCGCGAATCCTGGGCATGGAAATTGACGACCCGCGCGTAAAGGCCCAGATCGGTTTTCTTCCCGAGCAGCCCTACTTCTACGATCATCTGACTGCGCGCGAGCTGCTCACCTACTACGCCCAGCTTTCGGGCATTCCGGCCAAAGAACGCTCGGCGCGCGTCAATGCAATGTTAGAACTCGTGGGAATCTCCGAATCGGCCGGGGTGCAGTTGCGCAAGTACTCCAAAGGCATGCTTCAGCGCGTGGGCCTTGCGCAGGCCATCCTGCACAACCCAAAAGTTGTCTTCCTGGATGAACCAATGTCCGGCCTCGATCCCATGGGGCGTCGTGAAGTCCGGGAACTGATCCAGCAACTGCGCACCGACGGCAAAACCGTATTCTTTTCGACCCATATCTTGTCGGACGCGGAAGCGCTGTGTGACCGCGTCGCGGTCATCCATCATGGAGAACTGCGCGGAGTAGGGGCTGTCGCTGAATTGACGAAACAGGCGCAGGGGAAAGTCGAAATCATTTTTTGCTCCGCCAGCGTCCCTCCCATGCTTTCCAAGCTCGGTGCCAAGGCCCGCGCCAGCGGCGACTTAGTCAATGCCATCATCCACCAAGAGCAGCAGGAAGAGGCGCTTGAAATATTGCGGCAGGAGCGGATCAGGCTGATTTCGCTCGCACCGGTACGCACTTCACTCGAGGAATTCTATGTCGAGAAGCTCCAGCCGGCCGAAATCACAATGGGAGCGGGCGCATGAATTCCCGAATCGCATTCGTCGCTTTCAATACTTTTCGCGAAGCCGTCCGCGATCGCGTTCTCTACAACCTGATCGCGTTTGCATTGTTGATTTCGGCAGCGGCCATCCTGGTGGGCGAGATTTCGATCGATGTCGAACGCCTCGTCGTGGTCAATCTCGGTCTGACAGCGGTCTCCCTGTTCGGAACGGTGATCGCCATTTTTATTGGCATCGGCCTGGTTTCGAAGGAGATCGATAAGAAGACTCTCTACACCGTGCTCTCGCGCCCTGTGCGCCGCTGGGAGTTCGTGGTCGGCAAGTTCTTTGGGCTGACTGGAACTCTGGTCGTCAATACATTTTTTATGGCGATCGGTGTTTTTCTGGCGCTGCTGTATGTGACCCGGCAGTTTGAGAAAGCGGATTTGCCAGTTCTGGCCGCGCTCTATTTCATCGTGCTTGAGTTTTTCATCGTGTGCGCGTTGGCGCTCTTCTTCTCGTCATTTTCCACTCCGATCATGTCGGCCTTGTTTACCTTTGCCCTGTTCGTTATTGGCAACCTGGCGGACGACCTCCGCGGTTTTGCGCGCATCACAGCGGGCTTGCCGGGAAAGGTCGCAATTGTCCTTTCCTACGTTGTGCCGAACTTTTCAGCGTTCAACGTGATCAATCAGGCCGCTCACGGAGACGGCATAGCGGGACGGCTGATCTTCTACAACACCCTGTATGCGCTGCTCTATTCCGCTATGGCGATTTCAGCCGCTGTACTGATTTTCCAGCGCCGGAACCTGAAATGAGTTCTTCCCGCCAAGTCAGCGTTTTCGCAACCGTCGTACTGCTGGGTTCGATGGCCTGCGGAGTTGCGACCATCAACGCGATTGATCGTCTGCGTACGCAATCGGATGCGCAGCAAACTCTCTATATCCGGTCTGCCAAAGCCCTGCGGCGGATGTGTATCGGCTATACCGGCCTGTTGGCCGATATCTACTGGACGCGGGCGGTGCAGTATTTTGGCTATCAACACCACCGGCATTCGACAGACTTCCAATTGCTGGGGCCACTGCTGGAGCTGACCACCGAACTTGATCCTCACCTGCTTCCGCCGTATCAGTTTGGAGCAAATTTTCTGGCGCCGCCGCCGCCCAATGGTGCGGGATTGCCCGATGAAGCCCTCAAGCTGCTCACGTTCGGAATTGAGAATAACCCCGACAAATGGAGCCTGTACTACAACCTTGGCTTTTTGTACTACACGGAATTTAAGGACTACGCGAAAGCGGCCAACGCATTTGCGGCGGGGGCTCGGCTTCCAGTGACGCATCAATTTATGCCGGTACTGGCGGCGCGCATGGCGCAGCATGCCGGCGAGTTCGATACCGCACGCATGCTCTGGTACACAACGTACGAAACGTCAAAAGAGGCGGACATTCGGCAGAACGCCGTGCAGCACCTGGTTGCGCTGCGCGTGGACGAGGATGTTACGCGCCTCGAAGAAGTGGTCGACAAATACCACAAACAAGAGGGACGGCTTCCAACGGCCATAAGCGACCTGGAACGAGCTGGGTTTATTCGCGGCACGCCCATCGATCCCAATGGAAAGCCGTACAAGCTCACAACCGATGGACGGATTGAAGTGCAGGACCCCAGTCTTATTCTCTACATCACAAAGGGCCTTCCGCCCGGCATGAGCAAGCCGTAGACGCCGCCGGAAACGCTCTCTCCTTTCAAAAAACAAACCTGAGCGGGTTTCGCGCGCCCAATCGACCGTGCCTCACGTCGCGCGGAGAGCGCATTTGTTAGCATGCAGGCGTGCCGCAGAATTTTTCCCAACAACTTTGGACATCGCTCAATGAATGGTGGCGTGAACAGACGCGAGCCAAAGGAGCATGGGGAGCGGTTTCCCTGCTCACCAAAGAGCTTTGGGGATTCCTGCGCGATTCAACTCCGGAGCGCCGGCGTTCGCGCTACGGCGACATGGACTACGACTGGGAGCAGCGCGTCGATACCACCAGCGGCACGGTCGGCTGGCGCGAACGGCTGCTCGGGATCTTTCATTCGCCGTATATGCCGACCGATCCCGCGGAGTTCCGCGCGATGATGGCCGCGCTGCCCATCGATTTTTCGAAGTTCACGTTTATCGATATTGGGTCTGGCAAGGGACGCACGCTGCTGATGGCGTCGGAATATGGCTTCCAGCGAATTGTGGGCGTGGAATTGATCGCGGAATTGCACCGGGCGGCGGAGAAGAACATCGCGGCGTACCGGGACAGACAGCCGCCGAGCAACCCACAGCGCAACGCTCCTCCGCAGCAAGAAATCGAATCCGTTTGCATGGATGCGCGAGAGTACGTCTTTTCCGAGACGCCGCTGGTGGTGTATCTGTTCAACCCGTTGCCGGAGGCGGGATTACGGCAGGTGATTCACAATCTGGAAGAGTCGTGGAAGAAAATGCCGCGGCCGTTGTGGATCGTCTATCACAACCCGCTGTTCGAGCCCGCCGTAGCCGCATCGCCTTTTCTCGAAAACGCCGGTTCGACACCTTACCATTCGCTATACCGAACCAAGTGAACCCAAGACTAGAGCTGTTTAGTTTTCGGTGTGATCCGCGCCTCCTCACTCTGTCATCCTGAGCGCTGCCGGAGCGCACGCGACGGCGAGTCGAAGGACCCCTATTCTCTTTGACGCCTGCCGCGCCGACTCGGGGAGTTCTCCCCGAACCTTCGGTGCACACGCTGCTCTCGCAACCAGATGGCCAACAGTACAATCATTCACGCGGTCACGGTACTAGATGTCTTCTCATAACCCCAACGCCTGTACTTCTTCCTCAGTCTCATAGCCGAGCCAGTGGGCGACTTCGTGCCAGACCACTCGTTTCACTTCGGCGCGCAAGTTGCCTCGGGAGCAGCGGAGAATGGGGCCGCGAAAGACAAAGATCAGATCGGGGTCTACCCTCATTTGCAGGTGCGACTGTTTGGTCCGGACGACGCCGTGATAACAGCCCAACATCTCTGTACCGCGAGGCCAATTCTTTTTCTGCAATACGTCTTCGGGCGGCTCTTCGGCGACTTGAATGCCGGGAAAGTCGGGCTGGTCCCGGACCTTCTGCGGCAGAGTGCTGTAGGCCCACTCCACAATCTCCTCGAAAGTTTCTGGCGTCGCGGGCGGGGGCATGAGAGTAACTCTACCACCTGAAGATTTTGGTTGCGGCAGCGATGGGCGTGGGGACCCTGGCCGACAAATTCTCGGGAGTGCAATCGCCTGATTTCGCCAGCTATCGCCGTCTTTGTCGGTTCGGTGTAAAGTTCGACCGTTAAAGTTGAGTCCCATGTGCTGATGAACTATTTCTTGATGCAAGAAACCCGTAGATCACAAGCTGCCACCAGACTAGTGCTATCACGGTAACGACGAGCAACCCGACGAACCGTTTATCGGCGGGATGACCACTCGGAATTCCGGCTGCTGCCACCGCTCGGACGATGCCACCGACGAAGGCTAAAGTCAAAACACAGCCAACTGTCCGTATCTTTCGCATGGGCGAAGCTGGGTTGCTAACCAGATGGCCGGAGGGCTCGGTGGCTCGATAGCAGAACACTAACCAGATTGAAAGAACTCCAATTCCGATGATCGTACTGCCATGCTGGAATACTTTGTACAACTGAATCGCTCCCGCAATCGGCACATGGAACGGTTGGCTGAGAATTGACCAGTGGCGGTAAGGCCATGTGTTCGGATGCGTGAATGAGTCCCATGCCAAATGTGTTGCAATTCCCAGCAGAATGGAGCCAACGATCAATGCAAACCTTGCCGCCCCTCTAAAACCAAATTCACCGAGATGATTTGTTAGCCTCCGCTGGATGGCATCCGGGAGCAGCTTCATTACAGGCAGCTTGACGAAGGCGTGAAAGAGCCAGAGCACCAGCAGAGCGAGTGGAAGAGTCAGAACGAAAGTGCCGAGCAGGGTATGCCCGAACCCATCGTCGGGATTAAAGCGAAGAAAATATTCGAAGTCCGGTGCGAAGGTACCGACCAACAATCCAGAAAAGACGAGATGGAGGCGTCGAAACGGGAGAGCGGCGGCACCGTGTGCTAGGGTGAACGGCACCTCTACATTATGACCCATACAATCTGGAAATCCGAATCGCCCGTTCCCTATTCCAAGAACCGACCGGTCAACCCACAAGGGATGGGATGGAATATCGCCGTTACACTCATTACCTCCCGGATAAGTCGCCCATAGGGCCAACTGCTGCCCGGCCTGTTGGAGCGAGTGTCCGCTGCTCTCCACTCACGCGGCAGTTCGCTTCTCCGCTTCCGCCAGCGAGCGCTGATACGACTTCCATCCGGGGCACCATCCTGTGT